>NZ_BAAAPN010000034.1:0-194524 GCF_039531165.1 Nostocoides vanveenii
GCCGACATTTCGCCGCGTCCCTCACGCTCGGCGCGAGCCCGGGTAACCCAGTTGCCCAGGGTCCCCTCATTGACGCCGAGATCGCGCGCGACGGCAGCGATCGGCTTGTTGGTCTCCTCGACGATCCGTACAGCCCCCTCACGGAACTCACGGTCGTACTTCTAACGTGTCTCAGGCACAGCATCTCCTTATAGCTGATACCTACACGCTTCGGGGGGAAGTCCACCATCGCCAAAGGCTTCACCCGCGCCACCACCGGCAACGACGCCGACCCGCGCTACCGGATCCCCGAACCCATGGCCCGGCTCGTCCGGTTCCGCGACCGGCAATGCCGCTTCCCCGGCTGCGCGATCAGCTCCCGCTTCTGCGACCTCGACCACGTGATCCCATGGCCCGACGGGCCCACCAGCCCAGCGAACCTGATAGCCCTGTGCCGGCGACACCACCGCCTCAAGCAGACACCCGGCTGGCAGGTCAAGATCCACCCCGACCGAACCGTCACCTGGACCGACCCGGTCGGCCGCACCCACACCAGCTACCCGAGCGATCACCTCGGCCTCACCGACGACGGGCGAAGCCTGCCCAGCGCCGACTCGACCGCGACCGCCAGCGACGACGCGATCGTGGCCAGCGACGACGAGGACGTGCCTGCCGCTTCGGCGAAGGTGCGCGCCGCCAATTCGACTGTGCCCAAGGGCGACTCGGAGATGCCCGCCACCGACGAGGCGATCGGTGCCGAACTCAGCCCTCTAGAAGCACACCTGAAGCGTCTCCTCGCGGCCTGATTCCCTGCGCCGTCCGCTCCCGCCCGTCGAGGGGCAACGGCTTCACGCCGGTCGTGTCTTCAACGGCACTCAGAGGTGACCTTCGTCGTGCTGCCCAAGGAAGGGGTCAGCAATCGCGCGTGGGAGGTCTTGAAACCAGCCCGGCGCCAGGCGCTGGAACTCGCTGGGCGCCAATCCATCCGCGCCGGCGGGCAACGCGCCCAGAAGCGGCACGCCCAGTCCCGCCAGATGGTGGCGATTCGTCCGCTCAATCACCCCGGGCCGGGCGGGCCACGAGCCGATCACCAGTCCCGCGGCGCGCAACCCACGATGGGCGATCGCCTCCAACGTCAACTCCGTGTGGTTGAGCGTGCCGAGGCCGGCCCGCGTCACGACGATCAGCGGCGCGCGGGCCTCGGCCGCGAGATCGGCGATCGTCTCTCCCCGACCTCCGAGCTGGACCAGCAGGCCGCCCGCGCCCTCGACGAGCAAAACATCGGCCGCCCCCCGCAGCGCCGGCAGTTGCTCGATCTGCCTCGTCAGAGACGGGAGCCGGACGCGCTCAATCCGGGCAGCGGGCACCGGGGCCATCGGCTCGGTCAGCCGGAGCCCCTCACTGGTCGACACGTGGGGCACCAGTCGTTCGACTTCGGCGACATCCCCGGCCGCACCCGCGGCCACCCCAGTCTGGACCGGCTTGTGCACATGCACCCGTTCGCCGGCCGCGATGAAGGCGGCGGCAAGGGCGGCGGTCACCACGGTCTTGCCGACCCCCGTGTCAGTGCCCGTGATCAGGAAGGTCCGGCTCATCGCCGGGCGCCTGGGGCTCTTTGCCGGCTCTCGGTCGGCGTGGCCGTCGGGTCGGATCCCAGACTCGGGGCCGCCCCGCCGGAGCGCGCACTGGGCGCGCTATCGGTGCCCTCCGCGGCACATGCGGCCGCGAACTCGGCCCGCACGATCTCGGCCGCGGCACGCACCTCATCCAGACCCAGCCCGGCGCAGGCCGTCAGGCGGACGCGCGAGATGCCGTCGGGCACCGACGGCGGCCGGAAACAGCCCACCAGAACCCCCCGCTCGCCCGCCCGGTCAGCGGCAACCCGAGCGACCTCAGCGCTCGGGCAGGGGATGGACTGCACCGGTCCCGCGGCTCGCGCTATGCCGCACTCCTGCGCGATCACATCGGCATTGGCGTGCAGCCGCCCGACCAACGCCGAATCCGCGGCGATGATCCGGCACGCCTGACTCGCACTGGCCGCGGCCGCCGGCGTCAGCCCGGTGTCGAAGATGAAGGTCCGAGCCGTGTTGACCAGATGCTCGCGCAACGCCGACGGCCCGAGCACCGCACCCCCCTGGGCCCCGAGCGCCTTGCTCATCGTGGCGGTGACAAGGACGTGATCCGCTCCCGCCAGCCCGGCCGCATGCACACCACCACGTCCGGCGCCCAGCACTCCGATCCCGTGAGCCTCGTCCACGAGCAAGGTCGCGTCGTGGTCCGCACACACCGCCGCAAGCGCCGCGAGATCGGCCACATCGCCCAGCACGCTGTAGACCGACTCCACGACCACCAGCGCCCGCCCTTCGGTCCGCCCGGCCAGGGCCGAACGGACTGCGTCGACATCCCCATGCGGCACGAAGGAGACCACCGACTTGCTCAGCCGCGCCGCGTCGTGGATCGATGCGTGGACATGCGCATCGAGCACCAGCAGCAGGTCCGGCCCACCCAACGCCGTGATCGCCCCGACATTCGCCGCAAACCCACTGGAGAACACCAGCGCGCTCGATGCCCCTGTGAGAGAACAGATCTCAGCTTCAAGCTCTTCGTGCGCGGTTGTCGTTCCGGTGACCACCCGCGACGCGCGTGCACCCGCGCCATACCGATCGAGTGCCGTATGCCCGGCCCTGACCACCCGTGGATCGCGCGCCAACCCGAGGTAGTCATTGGACGCGAGGTCGACCGCCCCGGCCCGCACGGTCGTGGCCCGCCGAATGCCTCGCTCGTCCCGCCACGCCGCGCGCGTGGCAAGGAAGGCGCCCATCGACCCGTTCACGACGCCGACCCGCCGTAAACGTCCGCGACCGCACTGACCATCCCCGCACCGATCGCGGCGAGGTCGGCGTCGCTGCTGATATAGGGCGGCATCGTGTAGACGAGCCGCCGGAACGGCCGCACCCAGACACCGCGCTCCAGCGCCGCCCGGGTCACCCGCGGAATGTCCACCGACTCCGCCAGTTCGATCACGCCGACGGCCCCAAGGACGCGCACCTCACGCACCACCGACAACTCACACGCCGGCGACAACGCCGTCACCAGAGCCGCCTCAATCCGCGGCACATTCTGCGCCCACCCAGCGACCACCAGATCGAGCGACGCAGACGCAACCGCGCAGGCGAGCGGATTGCCCATGAACGTCGGTCCGTGCAACAGCGCCCGGTGCCGCGACGCGGCGATGACCTCGGCGACGGGCGAGGACACCACGACCGCACCCAGCGTCATCATCCCCCCGGTCAGCGCCTTGCCGACGCACATGACGTCGGGAACCACTGCGCCCCAATCACTTCCGAAGAAGCGCCCGGTTCGCCCGAAGCCCGTCGCGATCTCGTCGGCGATCAACACCAGCCCGTATGCCGTGGCCAACCGCCGCAGCACCACCAGAGCCTCCGGGGCGTAGACGACCATCCCGCCTGCGCCCTGAAGTACCGGCTCGACGATGATCCCGGCGACGCGGTCGGCAACTTCCGCGACAACACGCTCGGCCTCAGTGATCCACGAGGCGACCTCGACCGGGTCACTCGCCAACCCCTCGCCAGCGCGCCAGGCGCGCGGCGGACGCAGCAGAAAGCTCTGTGCCGGAACATAATCCGGGAAGTCGGCATGCATCCCGTCGACGGGGTCGCACACGCTCATCGCGCCGAGAGTGTCACCGTGGTATCCCCCACGCAAGGCGAGGAAGCCCGTGCGCTCGGGCCGGCCGAGCGCCTGCTGATACTGGACCGCGACCTTGAGCGCCACCTCGACAGCGACCGATCCGGAGTCGGCGAGGAAGACATGGTCGAGCCCCGCCGGCGTCAATGCCACCAGCTTCTCGGCGACGCGAACAGCCGGCTCATGCGTCAACCCGCCAAACATCACATGCGAGAACCGATCGACCTGATCGTGGATCGCCTTGTCCAGCAATGGATTCCGATACCCGTGCAGCACGGCCCACCACGAGCTCATGGCATCGCGGACGTGGAATTGCTGACCGTCCTCAGCGACCAGATCCAGCCACACGCCCGCGGCGCCGGTCACGGCATAGAGCGGCGGGCCATCCAGTGGCGCGTAGGGATGCCAGAGCAGACCCCGGTCGCGAGCGAGGACGTCCGCGGGCTCCACGTCAGGCGTTCGCCGTGACAGCCGTCCCGGCGCCCCGCTCACGGATCACCGGGTGGGTCAAGCCGGCCTCGGCCGTGGCGTCCCCGGGCACCTGCCCGACGATCTGCCAGCCGCCGTCGGCGATCATCGCCAGATCGTCCTGGGCCGCCTGCCCCTGCGACGTCAGGTAATCGCCGAGGAAGAGCGAGTTGGCCAGATGCAACGCCAGCGGCTGCAGGGTGCGCAGGTGCATCTCACGACCACCCGCCATGCGCACCTCCCGGTCGGGGCAGGCGAAGCGGGCCAGCGCGAGGATGCGCATCGCCCGCTGCGGAGTGAGATTCCAGTCCTGCCCGAGGGGCGTGCCTTCGAACGGCATCAGGAAATTGACCGGGATGGAATCGGAGTCCAGCGCACGCAGCGCAAAGATCGCCTCGACGATCTCCTCATCGCTCTCACCCATGCCGACGATCAGCCCGGAGCACGCGGCCATTCCCGAGTGCTTGGCGGCGTCGATGGTCTCGACGCGATCGGCATAGGTGTGCGTTGAGCAGATCTCCTCGTAGCGCGACTCGGAGGTGTTGATGTTGTGGTTGTAGGCGTCGACGCCGGCCTCGCGCAGGGCATCGGCCTGGCCGGTCTTGAGCAACCCGAGGCAGGCGCAAACCTCGACCTGCGGGTGGTCGGCCTTGATCTTGCCGACGATGTCCCCGACCCGCTCGATGTCGCGATTGCTCGGCCCGCGCCCACTGGCCACCAGACAGACCCGCGACGCCCCACCCTGGATGCCGTGGCTCGCCTGATCCACGGCCTGATCGGGCTTCAGCCAGCTGTACTTCAGGATCGGCGCCTCGGACCCCACCCGCTGCGAGCAGTAGCCGCAGTCCTCCGGGCACAGGCCGGACTTGAGGTTGACCAGATAGTTGACCTTGACCAGCCGCCCGAAGTGGGAGCGCCGCAGCCGCGCACCGGCAGCGACCAGCTCGAGCAGTTCCTCATCCCGCGAGCGAAGAATCGCGAGCGCTTGGTCGGTGGTCAGCGTGCCGCCGGCCAGTTGCTGGTCGGCGAGGGCGGCGAAGTCGGTCGACACGCTCGTCACCCTACCCGCGACACCCACGGTGGGCCGTCCACGTCTCAACCGAGTGCGAGCGCCGAGGCCTCCCGCGACGCGGTCGCCCGAGCGATCGCCGCGTCATGGGCCGCGAGGGCGTCGCCCTGCTCGCGCCACCACGCCTGGCCGTCGGCGGGCAGGGTGTAGATCGGGTCGTAATAGACGTATTCGCGCGACAGCGCGTCGACATCCTCGGCCTCGATCGAGGTCCGATAGTTCTTGCGCCAGAACGACATTCCGCGCACCCGGTCATACGAGTCCTCTTGGTGGACCCACCGCTTGCCGACGAAAGGCACGTCGCAGACGATCCGCGGCGTGGCGAAGCCGGGCAGGTAGCCGAGGATCGCGTGCTGCAACTCCTGGGCCTCCTGCAGCGACAAGCGCCAGTGCTCGCTGAACGGGATCATGTCGCACATATAGAAGTAGTACGGCGTGATCATCGCGTTGTCCTGTAACGCGAAACACAGGTCGAGCAAGTCGACGCTGGTGTCATTCACGCCGCGCATGAGCACGCCCTGGTTGCGGACATCGCGCACCCCCGCCTCCAACATGGCCTTGGCCGCCTCGGCGACCAAGGGGGTAACCGACTCCGCGTGATTGACGTGCGTATGAATGGCCAGGGACACCCCGCGTGCGCGCGCCTTCGCCGCGACGCGCCCAACACCCTCGACGACATCGTCCTGGAGCCAATGCTGCGGCAGCCCCATCAGTGCCTTGGTCGCCAGCCGGATGTCGCGGATGTTCTCGATGTTCAGCAGCTTGTCGAGGAAGCCTTCGAGGTTCTTCCAGGGCATATTCGCCACATCGCCCCCCGAGACGACGACATCGCGCACCGCCGGCGTGCGTTGCAGGTAGTCGAGCATCGCGGCATATCGGTCGACGGGCTTGCCCTGCAGTTTGAGCTTGGCGATCTGGGGAGTCGAGTTGCCGACGAGATCCATTCGCGTACAATGCCCGCAATATTGCGGGCAGGTCGGCAGCATCTCCGCGAGCACCTTGGTCGGGTAGCGGTGGGTCAGGCCCTCGACCGCCCACATGTCGTGCTCGTGCAGCGAGTCGCGGGAGGCGAAGGGGTGCGACGGCCAGTCGGAGCGGCGGTCGGAGAAGACGGGAAGCATGTAGCGCCGCACTGGGTCGGCGCGGAAGGCGTCGGTGAACTCCGCACCCGCGGCCGGCAGCTCCCCGAGTGTCGACACCATCGTGTTGAGCATCTGCGGCGGCAGCAGCATCGACATCGTCGCCCGCTCGCCCTGGTCGCGTTCGAGGTCGGCATAGAAGTCATCGGTGAGCAGATCGCCCATCACCTCGCGCAGCTGCGCGAGGTTCTTCACACAGTGCGCGCGCTGCCACTGCGCGCTGCGCCAGTCGGCCTGGGAGACCTCGCGCCACCCGGAGAACCGGCGCCAGTCCGGCTCGACCAGCTCGCGCTGACGATAGGCGTAGGGCTGCTCGACGGACGTTGTCATGCGTGACAGGATAGACAGAGGAATTGCGTTTGAGCCACCCTGTGCGCGCAAGACTTCTCGTCAGAGCGCACTCGATGAGGAGATTTTGCCGTGAACCCCGAGGCTGACGCCACCGCGACCGAGTCCTCTCCCGTGGGCATCCACCGCGTCCTCGAGCCTGTCGGCTCCGCCCTGCCACAGGCCGCTCGCCGGCTCGACGCCCGCCCCGAGTTGTGGCCCGATGAGGTCCGCATCGATGTCGAGACGCTCAATCTCGACGCCGCGTCCTACCGCCAACTCGCCGAGGCGAACACCGTCAACGGCGTCCTGGACACCGACGCCCTGCGCGATCAGGTGCTCGACATCATCGCCACCCGCGGCAAGATGCAGAACCCCGTCACCGGCTCCGGCGGCATGCTCATCGGCACCGTCGCCGAGGTCGGGCCGCAGTCGACCCTCGGGCTGAGCGTGGGCGACCGCGTCGCCACCCTCGTTTCGCTCTCGCTCACCCCGCTCGTGATCACCGACGCGTTGGCGCGTTGGGACGGGCGCGAGGAACGCGTCCCCGCCGACGGTCACGCCATTCTCTTCGGCCGCTCCATCGCCGCGGTGCTCCCAGGCGACCTCGCCCCCGAGTTCGCGCTGATGGTGATGGACGTATGCGGCGCCCCCGCCCTCGTGCGCCGCGTCGTCGGGACGTATGCCGGGGGAGGAGCCGGCCCGTTCGGGCGCCCCGAGCCCATCGACTCGCCCGACGAACTCGCGCACGGCGGCGCGTCGATGCGTGCGGAAGCCCCACCCGCGGGCCCTACCGTGCTCGTGCTCGGCGGCGCCGGGAAGTCCGGTTCCCTCGCGCTGGCCGCAGCCGCCGATGCGGGCGCGGGGCGGCGGATCGCGGTGGTGCCCAACCAACTCGAAGCCGACCGCTTGCGCGCGACCGAACTCGCCGACGAGATTGTCATCGCCGACGCGCGCTCGCCGCTCGGACTGGCCACCGCCGTGGAAGCGGCCGGCGGGCCGGCCGACATCACGGTTGTCTGCGTCGACGTTCCCGGTTGTGAGCAGCCTGCACTCTTGAGCACGGCTCAGGGCGGCACCGTGATCTTCTTCTCGATGGCGACCAACTTCGCCGCGGCGGCGCTGGGCGCCGAGGGCCTGGCTGCCGATGTCACGATGCTGGTGGGCAATGGCTATGTCCCCGGGCACGCGGCATACGCCCTGGATCTGGTGCGTCGCAATGCCGACGTCCGGGCGCTCTTCGAGGCCCGCCTGACGCTCTGACTGCCCTCCTAATCTGGTGGTGTGACATCCGCACGGGGCCGGACATCTCTGGGTGTGAACATCCCGATGATGCGACGCGGAGGCGACGATGCGTGAGGATCAGTTCGACGCCGCCTTCCGCACGCTCGCGCCGCGTGTCTACGCCTACGCCCGGCGGCACATCGACCTCGCCGAGTGCAAAGACGTGGTCGCCGAGACCTTCCTGATCGCTTGGCGGCGCCTCGGCGAGGTGCCGGAGCAGCCCCTCCCCTAGCTGGTCGTCACGGCACGGCATGTCATTGCCAACCGTCTCCGTGGCCGAAGGCGCGCCGAATCCCTTTGGCAGCAAGCGGTTCGGCCTATTGGCACCAGCCGGCGAGCGTCGCTCCGGCCGAGATCGTCGCCGAGCGCGATGCCTTGATCGGTGCGTTCGCCGCCTGCAGCCCCGCCGAACGCGAGGCGCTGCTGCTCACCGCGTGGGACGGATTGACGTATGCCGAGGCCGCTGCCGTCCTCGGCTGTAGCGAGCACGCCTTGACCGTTCGCATCAGTCGCGGCCGTGCCCGGCTGACCCAAACTCCGCGATCCGCGGACCACCCGCACGCCACTGCCCCATCCCTTCGTCTCGTGGAGGACCTGCCATGACACGGCAAACCGACCCCTATGACCTGCTCATCGCCGCGCGCGACCCACCGCCGATGACCTGCACCGGCATTTCGAACCGGCAGGCGAGCGCATCCACGACCAGGTGCTGGCCGGTCGCTCCGGCTCGATCGCCCGCCCGGAACGCCGAGCGCCGCGCAGGGGGCGGCGCTGGCTCGCAACCAGCCTGGTCGCGGCGGCCGCAGCGGGTGCGCTCGCGATCCTCCGGTCGATCATCAGCCCGGACGCGAGTCCGCAGGCGTCGGCGCTGTCGGCCCTTGCCTCGACCGCAGCCACGCAGCACGACGGTGCGATCCCAGCGGGTCACTATGTCCACCTCACCAGACCCAGACCCAGAGCGGAGGAGCCATCGTGCCGACCCTGCCGCCTCCGGGTGCATCGACCACAGGGACGGTGGCGCAGCCCTCGGGCCCGGACGAGGTCCGCACGCGCGAACAGTGGGTCGGCGCCGACGGCACGACCTACGCCAAGCTCTCCGGACCCGATGTGAATGCGGTCTTTCGCTTCCCCGCCACGGCGCCCTACGACCCGGCAACGGTGCTGATGCTCCCGACCCAGGCAGAACCCCTCCTCGCCTGGTTCCAGGACCACACCAACGGATCCTCGTCCGCGCACGAGGCCGTCTTCGACGGCGAGGGGCACACCTACCGGGCGGTCGCGGCATACGACGGTCTGGTCGAAGCCGTCCCGGCGGCCATCCTGGACGCAGCGGTCGACCCGGCCGAACCACCGGCGACTACGTCGCCGAAGACGCAGCCCACAGGTTGATGCCGGAGTCGACGGCGTGCTTGTCGATCGACTTCAACTCTGCCGCAGTGAAATCCAGGTTCCGGACGGCACCCACGCTGTCCTCGAGCTGGCGGACGCTGGAGGCGCCGATGAGGGCTGATGTGACCCGGTCGTCACGAAGCACCCAGGCGAGGGCCATCTGGGCGAGTGTCTGGCCGCGCTTCTTGGCGACGCGGTCCAGAGCCGCGATGTGCGTCAGCGCCTCGGGCGTGAGCAGCGACTCGCTCAGACTCTTGTCCTGGGACGCGCGTGAACCTTCGGGGATGCCCTTGAGGTATTTGTTCGTGAGCATGCCCTGGGCGAGCGGACTGAAGGCGATGCAGCCCACGCCCGTGACGCCCAGCACGTCGAGCAGGCTCTCGGCGCTCCCCTCGGGGCGCTCCTCGACCCACCGGTTGAGCATCGAATAGCTCGGCTGGTGGATGAGCAGGGGGGTGCCGAGATCGGCGAGGATTTCGGCCGCCTCCAACGTCCGTGCCGGGCTGTATGACGAGATGCCGGCATAGAGCGCCCGGCCGGACTTCACGATGTGATCGAGCGCGCCCATGGTCTCTTCGAGCGGGGTGTCCGGGTCGAAGCGGTGGCTATAGAAGATGTCGACATAGTCCACGCCCATCCGCTTCAGGGACTGGTCGCAGCTGGCGATGACGTACTTCCGGGCGCCGCCACCCTGCCCGTAGGGACCGGGCCACATGTCGTAGCCCGCCTTGCTGGAGATGATCAACTCATCGCGGTAGGGCCGGAAGTCGCGGGCGAAGATGCTGCCAAAGTTGCGCTCGGCGCTGCCATACGGCGGGCCGTAGTTGTTGGCCAGGTCGAAGTGCGTGACGCCGAGATCGAAGGCGCGGCGCAGGATTGCCTGCTGGCGATCGAGCGGCACATCGTCGCCGAAGTTGTGCCACATGCCGAGACTGATCGCCGGCAGCACGAGCCCCGACCGGCCGACGCGGCGGTAGGGCATCCGCCCGTCGTAGCGTCCGTCGTCGGCCTGGTAGTCGTTCGCGATGAGGGTCATGGGCGAGACTCTATTGGGGCTTGCATCCTGACGCCGACGGGCTCGGGGTCCTCGCGAAGTATCGGAGCTGGGTCCCACGCTCTGCGTGGGCCGAAGGAGCGGAGAACTTCGTGGGGTTCCCCTAGATGGCTTCGATTTCGGGATACACGGGCTGCCACATGCGTTCGTAGATCTGCTGGATCGGGTCGGTCAGCGGGTTGCGGGCCAGGCCTTCGGTGGCCGCCTGCTGAGCGACGGCCACAGCCACCGTCGCCGACACCGTGCGCAGGGCACTGATCGTCGGCAGAAGAGGGGCGCCCTGGCGATAGGCGTTGACCATGCCGGCCAGCGCCTCGGCGGCCGCGGCGATCATCCCGTCACTGATGCGGGTTGCCTGGCTGGTCGCGACTCCGAGTCCGAGGCCGGGGAAGATCAGAGCGTTATTGGCTTGGGCGATCGTGTAGCGAACCCCGTCGAGATCGACCGGCCAGAAGGGGCTGCCAGTGGCCACCAGGGCGCGCCCGTCGGTCCAGGTGAGCAGGTCGGCCGGCGTGGCCTCGGCGCGGCTGGTCGGGTTGGACAAGGGGAAGATGATCGGCCGGGCGCAGTAGCTGGCAATCTCCTCGACGATCGCACGCGTGAAGGCCCCACCCCGGGTGGAGGTCCCGATCAGGATGGTCGGGCGGGCATTGCGGATGACATCGGCGAGGGTGATGTGGTTCGGGTCGGCAACGGCCCAGTCCGCGAGGTCGGCGCGGGCGCGGGCATACGGACGTTGGAAGGGCATGAGTTCTGGCTGGTCGTCGACATAGAGGCCGTTGATGCCGATGGCATAGAACCGGGAGTAAGCCTCCTCCTCGGTCTCCGAGGCCCCGGTGCGCAGCATGGTGTCGCGGATCAGGTTGGCGATCCCGATGCCGGCGCTGCCCGCGCCGAAGACGCAGACCCGGTGGTCGTCGAGCTCGAGTCCGGTGACATCGACGCCGGCGAGGATGGCCGCAAGCACGACGGCCGCGGTGCCCTGGATGTCGTCGTTGAAGGTGCAGATCTCCTCGCGATAGGTCGTCAGCAGCCGGTGGGCGTTGGTGGTGCCGAAGTCCTCCCAGTGCAGCATCGCGTTGGGGAAGAGGTCCTTGACCGTGTTGACGAAGAGGGCGAGGAATTCGTCGTACTTTTCGCCGCGGACCCGCGCGTGCCGCTCGCCGAGATACATCTCCGAGGACAGCAGACCGAGGTTGTCTGTCCCCACGTCGAGCACCACCGGGATGCAGCGGCGCGGGTGGACCCCGGCGGCCGCGGTGTAGACCGACAGCTTGCCGATCGCGATCTGGATGCCGCCGATGCCCTGGTCGCCGATGCCGAGGATGCCTTCGGAGTCGGTGACCACGACCAGGTCGACCTCGTCGGGGTTGAGGCCGAAGTTGAGGAAGGAATCCACCATCAACTCGGGCTGGTCGATGGAGAGAAACACCCCACGCGGGCGCGAGAACTCGTGGCTGAAGCGCTCGATCGCCTCACCGATGGTGGGCGTGTAGATGACCGGGAGCATCTCCTCGATATTGCTGGTCAGTAGGCGATAGAAGAGCACCTCGTTGCGATCGCGCACGCCGGCCAGGTGGAGATAGCGCCCCAACATCGTTGTCGTGCGCTGGTATTGCTCGTAGACCCGGCGCACCTGGTTCTCCAGATTGGTCACTCGAGTCGGGACCAGGCCGACGATGCCCAACTCACGGCGCTGCTCGACAGTGAAGGCCGTGCCCCGGTTGGTGGTCGGGTTGGTCATCACCGCACGGCCGCGCGCTTTGATCCGGAGGGGCCCGAAGCCGGTCGAAGTGTCCTGTTCGTAGTCGGTGCTCGGCATGGGTCAACCCTGTCCTATTCGGCCCGCTAACGCAGCGCTCTGCCCCCGTCAAGTTCACGCGGAGTTCACCGCAAAGTCAGGCAAGGCACAGTTGCCTGCTCGTCGCCACCTCGTTTGGATGAAGGCATGGGGAACACCGACACACTGGGCACCTATGCCGACGCCGAACTCGACCTCGACCTGCGGTGGTGGAAGGCCGCGAACTATCTGACGGTGGGGCAGATCTATCTGCAGGACAACGTCCTGGTCCGCGAGCCACTGCGGCCCGAGCACATCAAGCCCCGGTTGCTCGGTCACTGGGGGACCAGCCCGGGCCTGTCGATGATCTACACCATCCTGAACCGGATCATCAAGGCCACCGACACTGACTGGCTCTACATCACCGGGCCCGGTCACGGTGGACCCGCGCTGGTGGCCACCGGCTGGCTCGAGGGCACCTACTCCGAGATCTACCCGCGCGTTGGCCGGGACGCCGCCGGTATCCGTCGCCTGTGCCGCCAGTTCTCCTCTCCCGGAGGCATTCCCAGCCACGTCAGTGTCCAGACTCCCGGATCTATCCACGAGGGTGGCGAGCTCGGCTACGCGCTGATCCACGCGGGGGGAGCGGCGATGGATCACCCCGACCTGTTCGTGGCCTGCGTCATCGGCGACGGCGAGTCGGAGACGGGCCCGCTGTCCGCGTCCTGGCGGCTGCCGAACTTCCTCAACCCACGCCGCGACGGCGCGGTCATCCCGATCATTCATCTCAACGGCTACAAGATCGCCGGCCCGACTGTCCTGGGCCGCACCAGCGATGAGGACGTGGCCGCCTACCTGCGTGGCCAGGGCTGGGACCCGGTCTTCATCGAGGGTGACGACCCGCGCCAAGTCTTCAGCGATCTGTATGCCGCCCTCGCCGGCGCCCAGCGCGACATTCTCGCGATGCGTGCCGAAGCTCGCTCGGAGGAGTCACTCGACGGGGCCAGCCCGAGCAAGCGCTACACCTGGCCGGCCATCGTGCTGCGCACGCCAAAGGGCTGGACCGGACCGCACGAGGTCGACGGCGTCCAGGTCGAAGGCACCAACCTCAGCCACCAGGTCCCGCTCTCCGGGGTTGTCGACAACCCCGAGCACCTGGCGATTCTCGAAGGCTGGCTGCACTCTTACCAGCCCGACGAACAGTTCGACGAGAGCGGCCGGCTCGTGCCGGAGCTCGCGGCGCTCGCGCCGGACGGTGAGAAGCGGATGTCGGCCACGGCATACGCCAATGGCGGCAAGCTGCTGCGCGATCTGCCGAGCCTCGACCTCTCGGCCTACGAGGTGGAGGTCGGCGACAACCGCGGCGCGGTGTGGTTCGAGAACACCAAGTCCACCGGCGAGTTGATGCGGGACATCTATGCGGCCGACCGGCGACCGGACGGCGGCGGGACCTTCCGGCTCTTCTGCCCCGATGAGACGGCGAGCAACCGGCTGCAGTCCGTCTTCGAGGTCACCGACCGATGCTTCATGGGCCCGGCCGAACCGACTGACCAGCGGCTAGGACCGGACGGCCGCGTCATGGAGGTGCTCTCCGAGCACCTGTGTCAGGGTTGGCTGGAGGGCTACCTGCTCAGCGGGCGGCACGGGATGTTCGCGACCTACGAGGCGTTCGCGATGGTGTCGGCGTCGATGGCGATCCAGCACGTGAAGTGGCTGCAGCACGCCCAGACGCTGCGGTGGCGCGACTCGGTTGCCTCGCTCAACATTTTGTTGACGTCGACCTGTTGGCGCAACGACCACAACGGCTTCTCGCACCAGGGCCCGGGGCTGATCGACTGCCTCATCCCGCTCGCGCCCGATGTGGTGCGCGTATGGCTGCCGCCGGACGCGAACACCAGCCTCTCGATCGCGGACCACTGCTTCCAGTCCAAGGACCACGTCAACCTGATCGTCGTCGACAAGCAGAAGCACCTGCAATACCTCACCTTGGAAGAGGCGCACGATCACTGCGCGGCCGGCGCGGGGGAGTGGGCCTGGGCCTCGAATCTCGACGAGAGCGGCAAGCCGGACATCGTGATCGCGTGCGCCGGAGATGTCCCGACCCAGGAAGCCCTGGCCGCCACCGAGTTGCTGCGCAATCACGTCCCGGACCTGCGGGTGAAGTTCGTCAATGTCGTCGACCTGATGGCGCTGCTGCCGGAGAACGACCACCCGCACGGCTTCACCGACACCCAGTTCGACGATCTGTTCACGACCGACACCCACGTGGTCTTCGCCTTCCACGGCTACCCGCGGGCGATCCACCAACTGGTGCACGGCCGGACCAACCCGGGGCGCTTCCACGTGCGCGGCTTCAACGAACAAGGCACCACGACAACGCCTTTCGACATGGTGGTGCTCAACAAGATGAGCCGCTTCCACCTCGCCAAAGAGGCCCTGCGCCGCTCCACCCGCCGCACCGCGGGCTGGAACAGCCTGGTCCAGTTGTGCGATCGCCGGCTCGCCGAGCACGAGACCTATATCCGCGAGCACCTGGCCGACATGCCCGATATCGCAGACTGGACGTGGGGCTCAGGGGCCTAACGACGCCAGGACGTCGTCGAGCATCTGCGGGGTCAGGCGGCCGGTGTACGTGTTGTGCGGGCTGACGTGATAGCAGCCGACCAGGGTGACCTCGTCGCCGGCCGGCGAGGTCACCTGGACGCGAGCGCCATGGGCGAACTTCGGCAGCGGGCGCGGGACCTCCCAGCCAAGTTCGCCCAGGGCGGTGAGCGTCGCCTGCCAGCCGGCGGCACCGAGCGCGAGGATCGCGCGCAGGTGGCGCGCCGATAGTTCGAGTTCGCGCGCCAGCCAGGGGCGGCAGGTCAGCCTTTCCTGTGGTGTCGGCGCATTGGCTGGCGGCGCACAGCGCACTGAGGCGATGATCCGCGCGCCAGTCAGCCCCAGGCCGTCGCCCGCTGCCTCGGAGGTGGGCTGGTTGGCGAAGCCGGTCCGGTGCAGGGCGGCGAAGAGGAAGTCACCAGAGGGATCGCCCGTGAAGACCCGTCCTGTCCGGTTGGCGCCATTGGCCGCCGGCGCCAGGCCGACGATCAGCAGCGGCGCTTCGGGATCGCCGAAGGACGGCACGGGGCGCCCCCAATAGGGCTGCGCCGCAAAGGACTTGCGGCGTTCCGTGCGCGCGACGTCCTCGCGCCAGGCCACGAGGCGGGGGCAGGCACGGCATACGGAGATCCCGGCAGCGAGGTGGTCGAGGGTCGCCGCGCCCGCGGCGAGTTCGGCGACTTCCCGCGCGCTCCGCGCGATGGCCGTATGCCGCGTGGCCGGGTCCCCGGGCCAGCCCGCGCCAGGCGGAACCGGGGAGTCGAAAAGCTCGCCGGTCACGGGGTGCGGGTCCACCCCCACACCCTAGGAGGCCGACGAATCGGGAGCATAGATCGACGGCAACCGACAACTTTGCGGGCATCATCATGCCCAGCCGGAGGAATTGCGGCCGGCGCTATGCTGAACGCGTGGTCTTACGCGACAAGGGTGTCCTCGAACTCGACCCCACCCAGGTGAAGTACGCCCGGTCCCTCGCCCGCAAGGCCGGGCGGCCGGTCGTGAACTTGGCCAAACGGCATACGACCGTGTCGGTGGAGCGAGCGACCCTTCGACTGGCCGGGCTCGCCGGCGCCGACCACGAGAACGTGCCCTGGGTCAACCACCTGCTCGACTCGGTCCGCGCGCAGGTCGGCCTCGAGCACGGCGTGACGACCCCTGTCTGGGACGCACTGATCCGCGGCGAGGCACCCGATCTGCTCACCCTCGCGCAGAAGGCTGCGGGTGGCGCGGCCACCTTCCGCCAGCCCGAGGGCAAGGCCGCCACGACGGCCCGCAAGCAGGCCCGCTCCGCGGTCGCCCGCGGCATACGGACCATCGACGCGCAGCGTAAGACACGCGACAAACTCATTGCGCGCCATGGGGATCCGACGCAGAAGCCGTGGATCTATCTCATCGTCGCGACCGGCGACATCTACGAGGACATCCCGCAGGCCCAAGCCGCCGCGCGCGAGGGCGCCGACATCATCGCCGTCATCCGCAGCACCGGGCAGAGCCTGCTCGACTT
Source organism: Nostocoides vanveenii (assembly GCF_039531165.1). NCBI lineage: Bacteria > Bacillati > Actinomycetota > Actinomycetes > Micrococcales > Intrasporangiaceae > Nostocoides > Nostocoides vanveenii. The sequence goes on from NZ_BAAAPN010000034.1 coordinate 16,303, forward strand.
CGTCCCCGAGGGCGCGACCCGCGAGGGCTATGCCGGCACGTATGCGACTCAAGAGAACTTCCGCCTGATGCGGGCTGCGCTCGATGAGACGAGCAAGCAGTTGGGCCGCTACATCCGGCTGACCAACTATGCCAGCGGCCTGTGCATGCCCGAGATCGCCACCCTCGCCGGGCTCGAGCGCCTGGACATGATGCTCAACGACTCGATGTACGGCATCCTCTTCCGCGACATCAACCCGATCAGAACCTTTGTCGACCAACGCTTTTCGCGTCAGATCCACGCCCGCGCCGGCATCATCATCAACACCGGCGAGGACAACTACCTGACCACCGCCGACGCCGTCGAAGCGGCCCACACGGTGACCGTCAGCCAACTGCTCAACGAGTACTTCGCCAAGGAGGCCGGGCTCGCGGACTGGCAACTTGGCCTCGGTCACGCCTTCGAGATCGACCCGTCGATCGCGGACAGCTTCCGGCTCGAGCTCGCGCACGCACTGCTCGCGCGGCAACTCTTCCCCGACGCGCCGCTGAAGTGGATGCCGCCCACCAAACACATGACCGGCGACATCTTCCGCGGCTACTTGCTCGACGGCTTCTTCAACCTCGCCGGAGCGATGACCGGTCAGGGCATCCTGCTGGTCGGCATGATGACCGAAGCCGTTGTGACACCGTGGATTTCGGATCGTGATCTGGCCCTGCAGAACGTCCGCTATGTCTTGAACGCCGCGGGTGGTCTGACCGAGGATTTCCACCCGCCTCGCGACGGCTTCATCCAGAAGCGCGCGCGTCAGGTGCTCGCCGATTCGATCGACCTGCTCGATTCGATCGTCGGCGATAGCACCACCTCGGACCCGCCGCTGCTCGCCGCCATCGCCGACGGCACCTTCGGTGCCATGAAGCGGCCGGCGACCAAGGGCAAAGGCCTGGACGGTGTGGTGCGCAAGGCTGCGGCATACGACAATCCCGCCATTGATCTGCTGGAAACGGGGGAGACCCGATGAACCGCCGCAATGACGCGCACGAGGCGCGCCGCCGCCGGGAGAATGCGCTCCCGGGCGAGTTGTCGATCAAGACGCCCGGCCCGATCGTGCGGCCGTACGGCGACACAACCGGCGATGGGATGGTGCAGCTTTCCTTCACCCTCCCGCTGCCGCACGACAAGCGCGCGGAGGGCGCCGCGGTGCGGATGGCGATGGCGATGGGCATCGAACCGGCGCTCCTGGTCCACGCCAAGGCGATCGGGCCCGACTTCACGTTCTTCGTGGTCTATGGCCCGGTCAAGCACCTGGTCGACATCAGCGCCATCGACATCGTCGAGCGCGAGTTCGAGCTGCTGTCGTCCAAGGAGGTCAACGCGGCCGTCAAGAAGCACCTGCGGCGCAAGTTGGTGATCGTCGGCGGCTGCATCGGCACCGACGCCCACACCGTCGGGATCGACGCGATCCTCAATATCAAGGGGTTCGCGGGGGAAAAGGGCCTGGAGTACTACCGCGAGCTGTCGGTGCACAATCTTGGCGCGCAACTGGCCATCCCCGAGCTCGTCGAGAGCGCCCGCGAGCTCAAGGCCGACGCCGTCCTCGTCTCGCAGGTCGTCACCCAGAAGGACGCGCACATCCACAACACGACGGCGATGAGCGCCGCCTTCCGTGAGGCCTTCCCAGCGGGCAAGGTCCCGCATCTGATCGTCGGCGGCCCGCGATTCGAGGAGGGCTCCGCCGGCGTGCTCGGCGTCGATCGGATCTTCGGCCGCGGCACCACCCCCGGCGAGGTCGCCTCCTATCTCGTCCACGCCCTCGTCGACCCGGCGACCCGGGTCGGCACCACCACCACCAAGGCGGCGTCATGACCAGCTCCCCAGCCGGCAAACCCGAGGTGGGCACCACCGTCGTCCACCGCCGGTACGTGCCGTACAGCCACGCCCATTACGCCGGGAACCTCGTCGACGGCGCCTATTCACTGGCCGCCTTCGGCGATGTCGCCACTGAGATGTGCATCCGCACCGACGGCGATGAGGGGCTCTTCGCGTCCTATTCGGATGTCCAGTTCACGGCCCCGGTCCGGGCGGGGGACTGCATCGAGATCGAAGCGCGACTCGTGCGCGCGGGCACTCGCAGCCGGGAGATGACCTTCGAGGTCCGCGTGATCGCTCGCGGCACCCCCGAGCGCGGCGAGTCCGGGGCCGACCTGCTCGACCCACCGATCGTCGCCACCACGGCTCGCGGCGTGGTCGTCGTCCCGCCGCGCGCCTGACGGGACGGCGGGGCGCGTACCGTTAGCGCGTGCGTCGCCGACCCCACGAGCTCCTGCTCCCCGCGCGGCTCCTCCTCGCGTTCGCCGCCGGGCTCGCCATCTGGCTCGCCCTCCCCGGTAACAACCAGTGGTATGCCGCGTGGCTCGGTTGCGCGCTCCTCGCCGCCGCCGGCTGGGCGGCTGGATTCCGGTGGGGCCTGCTGATCGGGCTGCTCGCCGGGTGGGCCTACTTCGTCCCCACGCTGGCCTGGTCCGGGATCTATGTCGGCCCGCTGCCGTGGCTCGCGCTCGCCACCCTCGAAGCCCTCTATATCGCGGTCATGGTCGGCGTCGTCGGGTGGCTGCAGCGACGGCTGGTCGCTCGCGGGCGGGAGGTCGCGGCATACGCGGTCGTGCCCCTGGCCTGGGTCGTGGGGGAGTGGGCGCGCGGCACGACGCCCTTCGGCGGCTTCCCGTGGGCGCGACTGGCGTTCTCGCAGGCTGACTCGCCGATCCGCAACCTCGCCGCTCTCGGCGGCGCGCCGCTGCTCACCGCCGGCGTTGCCACCATCGGTGTCCTGACGTATGCCGTGGCGCGCGCCGCGCTGGTCACTCGCCGGCCGCTGCCGGCGGTTGCATCGATCGCGGGGGTGGCGGCCCTGGCGCTCGGCTCGCTGCTCATCCCGTTGCCCACGACGGCGGGGGCGCCGACCGCGGAAATCGCGCTCGTCCAGGGCAATGTCCCCAAGCCCGGCCTCGACTTCAACGCCGAGCGGCGCGCGGTGCTCGACCTGCATGCCCGCGCGACCGAGACGCTGGCCGCCAGCGGGGTGCGTCCCGACCTTGTCGTCTGGCCCGAGAACGCCGTCGACATCGATCCCTTGCGCAACCCCGACGCGGCTGCCGAGATCATCGCCGCGCAGAACGCCATTCAGGCGCCCCTGCTCGTGGGCGCGATCCTCGAGGAGCCGGAGCCCTACGTCTCCAACGCCTCTCTGCTCTACCGGCCGGGTGTCGTCGATCCGGAGCGCTATGTCAAACAACATCCCGTGCCGTTCGCTGAGTATGTGCCCTATCGCGACTTCTTTCGCCACTTCAGCGACAAGGTCGATCTGGTGCGGGCCGGCATGGCAACGGGCACCGAGATCGGCTACTTCGAGGTCGCGACCAAGGCCGGGCAGACCTTCGCCGCGCTGCCGACGATCTGCTTCGAGGTCGCCTACGACGGCCTGATCCGCGCGGCGGTCACGCACAACGCCAGCCTGCCCAGCGTCTTGGTCGTCCAGACCAATAACGCGACCTTCGGCTTCACCGACGAGTCCGAGCAGCAGTACGCGATCAGCCGGATCCGCGCCATCGAACACGGCCGGGCCGTCGTGCACGTCTCCACAGTCGGCGTGAGCGGCTTCGTCGCCCCCGATGGAACCAGCGGGCCGCTGACCACGTTGTTCACGCAGGCAACCCAGGTCGAGGCAGTGCCACTGCTGTCTGGTCTCACGGTGGCCGACCGGATCGGGGGCCTGCCGGAATATCTCGCCCTCGCCGGTCTGTTCGTCGCCTTTGGCCGGACCATGACCCGACGTCACGATAATGGTTCGACCCCCGCAACACCCGCCGTCTCTAAGGAACTCGTCGGTGCCTGAGCACACCTCGCCCGCCCGCGGCCCGATCACCCGCGTGCTGGTCTGCATCCCGACCTACAACGAGCGCGAGAACCTCCCGCGCGTCGTGGCCGGGGTGCGCGAACACGCGCCCGACGCCGACGTCCTCATCCTCGACGACAACTCCCCGGACGGCACGGGCGCCGTCGCCGACGAGCTTGCCGCCGCCGATGCCCGCGTCCATGTGCTGCACCGGGCTAGCAAGGAAGGTCTCGGCCGGGCCTATCTCGCCGGTTTCGCCTGGGGCCTAGAGCGCGGCTACGACGCGCTGGTCGAGATGGATGCCGACGGTTCGCACCAGGCCAAGCACCTCCCGGCCCTGCTCTCGGCCGCGGAGCACGCCGACGCCGTCATCGGCTCGCGTTATGTGCGCGGTGGCAAGGTCGTCAACTGGCCGCTGAGTCGCAAGGTGCTCAGCGTCGGCGGCAATGTCTACACCCGGGTCCTGCTCGGGATGCCCGTCTCTGACGCCACCGCCGGCTATCGCGTATACCGCGCGTCCGCCCTGCATGCCATCGATCTGGACAGTGTCGCGTCGGAGGGCTACTGCTTCCAGGTCGACCTGACCCGGCGTGCCGTCCGGGCCGGTCTGGCCGTCCGCGAAGTGCCCATCACCTTCCTCGAACGTGAGATCGGCGACTCGAAAATGAACCAGGACGTCGCCTCCGAGTCCCTGAAACGGATCACTCGCTGGGGCCTTGAACACCGGGCCGGACAGGTCCGCGCGCTCACCCAGCGGGAACCGCGATGGCACGACCTGTAGGAGCCACCCCGTATGCCGCGGCCCCCCGCCGCCGCGGCCGTCGCTCATGGCTCGTCCTGCTCTTCCTCCTTGTGCCCATCCTTGAGGTCCTCGCGCTGATCGGGGTCGGAAAGGTCATCGGCGGCTGGCCGACTTTCTTTCTGCTGGTCTTTGAGTCCCTGCTCGGTGCCTGGCTGATCCGGCACGAGGGCGCCCGCACGTGGCGCGCGCTTCAGGTGGCCATGACCACCGGCGCGATGCCGGCGAAGGAACTCGCGGATGCCGCACTCGTCCTCGTCGGCGGGACCCTGCTGCTCTTCCCGGGCTTCCTGACCGACATCGTCGGCTTCTTCTTCATCCTTCCGGTGACCCGGCCGGTGACGAGGCGCCTGCTGGAGCGCGCGGTGCGGTCGCGACTGATGACCGGATTCCCCGGCGCCTCGAGCGGGCCGGCTCCCGACGGCCGGCGACCCGCCGGGTCCGAAACTGTCGAGGGACAGGTCGTCGATCCGCTAGACTAGAAAGGTTGGCTACCACGCGGTCGTGTTGCTTTCCGCGTGGCATGCGCGGGGGCGCAACCTTTTTGGTGGCCACGGCGTCGTAAGACCTGACGCCGGAACACAACCGGGCCGCCGGGCGTTGCACACAACGACGGTGTCCGCACCCACCGATACCGCATTTCTTCGAATCAGATTTAGGGAGTACCCCCAATGGCCGATCGCACTCTTCGCGGCAGCCGCATGGTGTCCTTCAGCATGGAGACCTCGGCGAATGTCGTCCCCAGCGAGCGCCAGATCGTTGTCTATGTCTGCCCGGCCGAGCACCGGATAGAGCTGCCCTTCTCCACTGAGGCCGAGATTCCCGCCACGTGGGAGTGCCGTTGCGGCGAGGAGGCCCTGCTGCTCGATGGCAAGGCCCCCGACCGCAAGCCGGTCAAGCCGGCTCGCACCCACTGGGACATGCTGCTGGAGCGCCGGTCCATCCCCGAGCTCGAAGAGCTCTTGGAGGAGCGTCTGACCCTCCTGCGCGAGGCGCGCGGCGAGAAGCCGAGCAAGCGCAGCGCCTGACCCACACGGCATACGGCAATGGGTCCGTCACCTTAGATGGTGACGGGCCCATTGCCGTATGCCGTGGGAGAGGGTCCTTAGACGATCGCCGGTTGTTCGTTGCCGGCTTGGCGGATGCCTTCGCGAATATCGACCCGCGAGAGCAGGAAACCGCCGAGCACGAAGAAGATGATCAGGGCCACGATCGCCAGCCGGTACGTGTGAGTCAGCTGGTAGACGAGGCCGAAGAGCAATGTCCCGAACCAGCTCGTCCCGCGCTCCATCGCCTGGTAGAGGCTGAAGTACTCGGCCTCGCGGCCGTTGGGGACCAGTTGGCTGTAGAGCGAGCGGGAGAGGGCTTGGGAGCCGCCGAGCACGATGCCGATCGCCACCCCGAGCAAGATGAAGGGGATGAAGGCCTTCTCGGGCACGAAATAGGCAGCGACGACGATGATCGTCCAGATCCCCAGCGACCCGAGCACGGTGCGCCACGCCCCGAGTTTCGCGGCGATCCGGCCGAAGAGCAACGCCCCGCCGAAGGCAACGAACTGGACGAGCAGGATCAGTGCGATCAGTTGCGATTGCTCGAACTTCAGCTCCTCTGCGCCATAGAGGCTGGAGGCCGAGATCACGGTCTGGATGCCGTCGTTGTAGAAGAGATAGGCGAGCAGGAAGAGCATCGTCTGCGGGTGGTGGGCGCGCAGGTCGCGAAAGGTGCTGCTCAGCTGCTTGAGGCTGCCGGCGACCGCGCCCTCGTTGCGCGCGGCGACCGGGGTCTCGACGCCGCGCAGATCCCACATGCCCTTGATGGGGATGATCGCGAACAGTCCCCACCACGAGGCGGCCGACAGCATGCTGATGCGCACGGCCATCCCGGTCGAGAGGCCGAAGGTGTCGTGCATGGTGACAAGGACCAGGTTGACGGCCAGCAGGAGGCCGCCGCCGAGATAGCCGAGCGCCCAGCCCCTGGATGAGACGCGGTCGCGATCGTCGGGCGCGGCGATCTGATTGAGGATCGAGTCGTAGACGACGAGCGAGGAGCCGAGGAAGACGGTGGCGAGGACCATCAGGATCGCCCCGAGTTGCCAGCGTGTTCCGGTGACGAAGAAGAGCCCGGCGGCCGAGAGCGCACCGAGCCAGGCGCACGCCCCGAGGAACCGCGCCGGCCGGTCCATCCGGTCGGCGATCGCGCCGACGAAGATCAGAACAACGGCGCTGAGCAGGGTCGCGAAGGTCGTTGTATAGGGCGCAAGCGAGCCCGGGGCGATCGGGATGCCGAGAACGTGCAGGTTGACGGCGCAGTCGAGGTCGCTGTCCTGCCCGGGGCAGGCGGCGGCCTTGGCGATGCTGGTGATGTAGGGGCCGTAGAGCACGGTGCCGATGGTGGTGACGAAGGCGGAGTTGGCCCAGTCGTACCAGAACCAGGGACGGATGTATTTGGCGTTTGCCGCGTAGTCAGGCGTGGTGATCGGCGCATCCGCCACGGATTCCATGCCGGAACTGTGGCACAACTCCGAGGCGCTGCGACATAAGTGGCGGTACTTGGTTACCGGCGCGTCGCATTGCGGGCGTCAGCCCGCGAACTCCCAGTGCCAGGGCTCCGGCAGCGTGCCGCCCTGGGCGGCCCACGAGGGGTGGAACCAGCCGAAGAGCGCGGCGTTCTGGACCAGCCACAGATGCGCGGGGCTGGAGTAGTCCTGCACGCCGCCGCACAGGTCGACGGCTCGGCCGAGACCGTGCTCGCTGGTGCCGGGCGTCGCGGCCCACGGGCCTCGGGCGGCCTTGACCGCGACCTGCTCGGCATACGAGCGGTAGCCGTCGGTGACGCACAGCAGCGCGCCGGTGTCCTCGGCATACGCCTTGCTCATCGCGTTGAAGGCGGCAGCCGCCTGTGGGACCAGGAATTCGTCCGTCGACCCGACCAGGGGGCACAGGGCGGACGGCGGGATTTGGCCGTTGGGCCACATGCCCGTCTTGTCGGTGCACGGCGAGAGGCGCAGGTCCTTGACACTGATGTTGGAGGCTTCGAGTGCCTTGGTTAGCTGGGTGGAGGCATCGATGGCGGTGGGGTCGCCGCTGCCCAGGAGCATCCCGGCGAGCGGTCCGGCCTCCTCGACGTAGGCCAGGTGGACTTTGCGCAGCTCGGCCAGGTCGGCATTCTGCTGCTCGACGGCCTTCTTGGCCTCGGTCTTGCGGGTCGTCGCCGACTTGGCTGCGGCATCGGCCTTGTCCTTGGCGGCGTCGGCCCGCATCGATGCGAGCTTTTGCGCGATGGTGTATTCGCGCAGGTCATCGACCGTGCGGATGCGGTTGTCCGTCAGGTAGTTGAGGTCGGAGAGCGGGTTGCTCGCCTTGCTGGCGTCCTTGGACAGCGCGTCGAGATAGGTCAGGGACTCGGCGAGCGACCCGCCCTGGGTATAGGCGGAGACAGCCCAGTCGCGCAGGTCCTGGCGGGCCGTGTTGAGGCGCTCCTGGAGAGCCGAGGCGATCTCGGACTGGGACTGAGCCTCCTGGGTCGCGGCGCGCTGGTCGTTCATGGCGTTGCTGTAGGCCTCGAGCGCGCTATTGGCCTTCTTGGCGGCCTTGTCGAGCTTGGTCATCGCCGCGGCAATGTTCTTGTCGGAGGCGAGGATCTCGGCGCGCAGGGCATCGGCGCGGGCGATCTGTCGTTGGAGCTCAGCCGGGGTCAAGGCTCCGGAGTCGCCGGCATCGACCGGGATGGTCACCGTGGTAGAGGAGGGGGTCGTCGAGGTGCCGTCAGCCGCCGACGCCGAGGTGGCGCACGCCAGAGACACGGCGAGGGATGCCGTGACCAGGCCCGACCCCGCCAATCGAAAGCGCACCAGGAATCTCCGAATCCATGCTCAGATCACGCGTCGGCCAGGCGGGTGGGAGGTCCACGCGATCGCAACGGGTGATGACGGTTGTTTATCGTACCGTGACCGGCCGGCTACCGGAACCGATCGTCCACATGCTCTCCCTGTGAATCCGGCGGGCGAGTTGTCCACAGGTGCTCGTGTCTTGATGTGCCGCATCCACAGGCCATGTGCGAGGCCCTAGCGCTCGTGGTGGGGCCGGGTCAGGCTCGACGTATGAGCGCATCGACGACGGCCGCGGCCCGAGGGGCGCGACGGGCCGGCGTGGACACCATCGAGTTGGCCTGCTGGAGTGCCGCGACCCGGCGCGGGGCGGAGCGCCTGACCGTGGGCGATCAGGTCAGCGTCGAAGGCGCGCTGCGGCACCGCTACTTCCGCACGGGTCCGGCGCTGCAGAGCCGATACAAGGTCGAGGTGGCCACCATCCGCACGATGCCCGCCGCACGGTCCGGTGCGACGGGCACCTGAGCGGCACCGTGATGGCGTCAGTCCACCGGCGGCACTACGAGGAGCGAGCGGCCCTCGTGGGGCTGAAGAACGACATACAGGCTGTGCAGGTCGTCGACCTCGCCCACCGGAGCACTGGTGATCATGTCGATAACGGTGCTGCCCGGTCGCAGGTGATCGGAGCGGACACTGCCCGAGACGGTCGTGTTGGCAAAGTTGAGGACGGTGACCTGGTCGGACTCGGCGAGCCGGTGGACCATGACCAGCATTCCCTTGTTGGAGACCGCGGGGATGTCGAGTTGCTGCGCGGTCGCCAGGCCATGACGCGCGCGGGCGGCGAGGATCGCACGCAGTTGGCTGGCGAAGGAGGACTCGTCGGCGAGCTGCTCGGCGAGCGAGCCGTAGAGCGCGGGGGCCTTGGGCATCTTCGAGGTGGACTCGGTCGCGTCCGGCTGGAAGCCGAGCAAGTCGTAGGCACCGCGGTGGATCCACCTGGTGTCACCATCGGCGATGAGAGCGGCGACCTGCTTGCGCTCCAGGGGAAGTGCCCCGACCAGGTCCCATCCGGAGAGCGCAAAGACGCCGGGCTGCCAGGCGTTATACATCGCGAGCAAGAGGTGGGCCCGCTTGATCGCCTCGATGTTCTCGGCAGTGAGGGCGCTGAGGTCATCAAACCCGAGCGACGCCGCGATGATCGAGGCCGTGGTCGAGGCGATGCCGTTGGTGGTGAAGAGCGCGTTGTAGGGCCCGGATTCGCCCGCGAGCCGCTCAGTCAGCTCGGCCCGGATCAGTACCGCCAGATCGGCGCCGAGGATCTCCTTGCGGCGGAAAGTGAAGGGCTCCGCCGCATGCAGCGTCGCGAAGTGAACGAGCTCATAGGTCATCTCGTCGTGATTCTGCAGGGCATGCACGAGCGAGACCGTGTCGACACCCATGGCCTGGGCGGTACGCATGGTCAGCCGCAGGAACTCGGTGTCGCCGGTCGCCATGGCGTGGTGGTAGGCCGGGCGGTTGACGAAGTCGTAGGAAAGATCGGCGCCACGCTCGGCGGTGTTTTTGATGTCGTCGATGGTGAGGTTGAGCTCCTGGAAGGTGAAGCCGCCGACCTTGCGCACCATGCTCGCGATGAGCTGATTCGCAGCCTCCGAGAGCGGGTGACCCTCGGACCAGGCCGGACCACCGGTCGCGTTCTTCTCGACGCCGAGGAAGCCGTTGGCATCCAGGCGCAAGGCACCACTGCCGAGGTCGCCCAGAGAGTGCAGTGCGTCGCCGATGACCAGGCGCATGCCGGCGAACGTGGGGTCGAGCCAGTTCAGCGAGGGCTGCCCCTCCTTGAAGTAGTGCAGATAGACCCAGCGGTGTTCCTCGCCATCCGGGCCCAGAACTGCGGCCGTGGTCGACCAGTTGGTCTCCTTGACGCCGGGCTCGAAGAAGATGACGCGCTGCATCTCGCCGACGATGTAGCCCGCGTCGGTCAAGCGCCGCTCCGCCGCCTCGTCGAGATTGACCGAGTCGCGACCCTTGGGGACCACGGGAAGCAATCCCCAGTCGTCCTTGGGGATCTCGACCATGTGATAGATCCCGGGGTAGTCGCCGACCTTCATCTCGGCCAGCCGGAAGTCGGCGCCCTTGCCGGTATGCCCGGGCACGATGTCGTCGATGACCAGGCCGTTGTGGGCGGCGGCGACCTCGCACATCGCGCGGAACTCGTCCTCGGTCCCGAACATGTCGTCGAACTGCGTGGAAATGCGGTCGAAGTGGCCGTCCACACTCGGCGTGGTCTCCCAGCCGGTGATCCCGCCGGCCCGCTTGACCGGGCCGGTGTGAATGGCGGTGATGCCGATGGACTCGAAGGCCGACCAGAGGTCCTCGTCGCCGAGCGTGCCGAGGAAGGTCCCGCCGGCCTTGGTGATCATCGAGATGGGGTAGGCCGTGAACCACACGGCAGCCTTGTCGATGGCCGCCCGGGGGTCGGGTGCGGCATACGGGTTCTGCCACATGCTGCCCTGGCCGGCGAACTGGCGCGCGAAGGTCGTCGCGTCCGCGAGCATGGACTCGTCGACCAGCCAGGAGACATAGTCCGGGTTGTCGCCGGTCGGCGACCCGGGCTGCTTGGCCTTGCGCTGCCACAGCCGGTCCCGAAGTCGCGCGCGCGGACGCAAGCGGGCGGGACGAGCCGGATAGAACTGCCCCTCGTAGCTGACTTCCTCAGGCACCGGGTCGGCACCAGGCGCGGCAGCGTCGGTCGAAGCGTCGGCGGGGGGCACGGTGCGGTCGTCATCGGTCACGGCAGACATCGTAGGGACCGGGGCGTGACGGCGGCCACACCCCTGCGCGGTCCGCCTGCGGCTGGTCGCAAGGGCGCGCGCGACCCGCCTACACAATACCCATAGGGGTATGCAAAGCTGCTGGCATGCGAACGATCATCATCGGGGGAGTGGCCGGCGGGATGTCCGCCGCGACCCGTCTGCGCCGGCTCGATGAGTCGATGGAGATCATTGTCCTCGAACGCAGCGGCTACGTCTCCTTCGCCAACTGTGGCCTGCCTTATCACGTGGGCGGCGTCATCCCGGAGCGGTCGGCATTGCTGCTGCAGACCCCGCAGTCATTGGCTCGGCGCTTCGGACTCGACGTGCGGGTTCACCATGAGGTGATCGCGCTCGATCCGTCCCGGAAAACCGTGACCGTCCGGCCGCCCGGCGCAGCAGAGCCCACCGAACTGACGTATGACGCGCTCGTCCTCGCCCCGGGCGCGACCCCGGTGCAACCGCCGATCCCGGGCATCGATCGCGCTCTCGCGCTGCGGGATGTCGAGGACACCGACGCCCTGGTCGCGGCCACGGCCGAAGCGCGCACGGCGGTAGTGATCGGGGGCGGCTTCATCGGCGTCGAGATGGCCGAGAACCTCGTCCACCGCGGGCTGCAGGTCGCGCTCGTCGAGGCGACCGCCCAGTGCCTGGCGCCATTGGACCCGGAGATGGTCGCGCCCGTCCACGCCACCTTGGTGGAACGTGGCGTCGATCTGCGTCTGGATACGGCGGTGGCGGCCGTGGACGCGACCGGGGTCACCCTGGGCAACGGCCACCGGCTGCCTGCCGACGTCGTCATCGCGGCCATCGGCGTTCGGCCCGACAGCCGGCTCGCGGCCGCCGCCGGCTTGGAGGTGGGGGAGCGGGGCGGAATAGTGGTGGACGAGTTCTGTCGGACCAGCGACCCGGCGATCTATGCCGTCGGCGATGCCGTCGTGAAGAAGGATGCGCAGGACGGCAGCGACGTCCTGGTGCCGCTGGCCAATACCGCGAACCTGCAGGGCCGCCGGGTTGCCGACGTCATCGCCGGCGCCGGGGCAGCGGTGCGCCCGGTGCTCGGCACCGCCATCGTCGGCGTCTTCGGGCTCCAGGTCGGGTCAACGGGGTGGAACGAGAAGCGCCTGCGCGCCAGCGGCCGACCATACCGGGCGATCCACACGCACCCCAGCGACCACGCCGGCTACTACCCGGGAGCGACCACGATCGCGCTCAAGCTCCTCGTCGACCCCGCGAACGACGCCATCCTGGGCGCCCAGGGCGTGGGCACGGCCGGCGTGGACAAGCGCATCGATATCATCGCGACGGCGATGGCCGGCGGCCTGCGTGCCGCGGAACTCGCCGATCTCGAACTGGCTTATGCACCGCAGTTCGGCTCCGCGAAAGATCCGGTCAACATGCTCGGCTTCGTGGACGAGAACCAGGTGCGCGGCCTGTCCGACACCGTGCAATGGCACGAGTTGGACGCCGCGCTCGCCGACGGGGCGAGCCTGATCGACGTCCGCACGCCGGGCGAGTTCGCGGCCGGGTCGATCCCGGGCGCCGTGCTGATCCCGGTCGATGAATTGCGCGATCGGATCATCGATCTGCCCGCCGGACCGCTGGTCGTGCATTGCGCCGTGGGGATCCGAGGCCACCTCGCCGCGATGCTCCTGCGCCAGCAGGGGCGAGAGGTGCGCAATCTCGACGGGGGTTATCGCACGTGGGCAGCCGGCATGGCCGCGTCGCAGGCGCGCGAGTCGGCGTCAGGAGCGCACGGGTAGGTCACCAACGGCCGGCTTGTCACCGAACGGATTGCCGCAGAAGAGGACCGACCAATGCGAACAGCCCAGATCGACCTCCCCGAGCTGCTCCTGCGCCTGGACGACGAGCCAGGCTGCCGTTGGGTCCAGGGCCTGGCCGTCCCCGTCGACGATGCGGTGGAGGTAGGCCGGGCGGTAAACGTCGCCACACCAGTACGTCTCATCGCCGCGTGGCGGCACGAAGGCGACGGTGGTCTCTCGAGTCTCCCCGGTGGAGGCCCGGGCGAGCGTCAGGCAGTGCGTGCCCGCGTACTCCTCGGCGCCGGGTGGTGAGCCGACGAGCGACTCGGGAAAGGCGCGAAGGGCAGCCCGGGCGACTGCCTCGGAGTCGACCCGCCACGCGGTGAGGGCGGTCAGGCCACAGGATTGCCGATAGGACTGCACCATCCAGCCAGCGTCGGAGGTGGGGAAGCTGCAATCCTGCGCGAGCCAGGACACCTGCGGTGCGCCCAGGCCCGCGCCCGCGGCACGCACATCGGCCTGCTGGATCCGGGCAGCCGGAACGGCGCTTGCGAGGCGAGCGGTCAGGTCGTGATTGATCACCGACCGCTTGTGCGCCGCCGCCACAGTGCTGGCCATATTGACGATCAGATATGCGCCGACGACGAGGACGAGTCCGCCGGCGAGGATGACCTTGACGGCCCTGAGGAATCCCGACATATAGGGGACCGTAACGCGGCCTCGCCGGTCCGTCATGGGCCGCGCTACTCACGATGCGCGACCCACAGAAGACGGACTCTGACGTCCGGATGTGACTCGCAAATGGGCTTGCTACTCGCTTCCCTGCCCGAAATCGGGCAGATTCTTGCTGTTCGCGACTCGGGATGTCATGCTGGATGCGTGCCGGACCGAGAACTCGTCGACCACGTGACGCGGTCGACGGGTCTGACCGAAGCCGTTGCCGGACGTCTCGTCGACGACATCCTGGCCTGGTATCACGAGGACGTGGAGTCCTATGTGCGCCGTCGGCACGCGAACCTGCATCTGCACGGGGTTCGAAATGCGCAGGCATACGAGCAGATCGCCGCGGAGCTGCGCGAACGCGTCGTCGCAGCCCCTGCTCTCAGTGCCCGGCAACTGCGGCGCATCGTTTCCGGCTGAGTTATCCCCGACCACCGACCACACCAAGCAAGGAGAAGCACCCATGTGCGGAATCGTCGGCTACATCGGCGACCACGCGGCCGCCCCCTATGTGATCGAGGGGTTGAAGACCCTCGAATACCGCGGCTACGACTCCGCCGGCATCGCGGTCCTCGGCAGCAAGGGCGCGACCATCGTCCGCTCCGTCGGTCGCATCCGGGATCTGGAGGCCAAGCTGCCCAAGCGGCTGACCGGGAAGGTGGGGATCGGGCATACGCGCTGGGCGACACACGGGCCGGCGACGACCGATAATGCGCACCCGCACACGAGTGCGGATGGGCGGATCGCGTTGGTGCACAACGGGATCATCGACAATGCGGCCACCTTGCGGACGAAGCTCATGGCCGCGGGCGTGCCCTTCACCAGCGACACCGACACTGAGGTCGTCGCGCATCTGATCGCGCGCTCCGACGCCGACACCCTCGAGGGGGCCGTGCTCGACGCTCTCGCTCAGATCACCGGCACTTATGCGCTCGCGGTGACCGACTCTGGGCACCCTGATCGCATCGTCATCGCCCGCAATGGCTCACCGCTGATCATCGGCGTGGGCGAGAAGGAGACGCTGATCGCGAGCGATGCGGCGGCTCTGGTGCGGCATACGACGCGCGTGGTGCATCTCGACGACGGCGAACTGGCGACGGTGACCGCGGGGGGCTTCCACACCTTCGACCGGGAGGCCAACGACACCGGCCGTGAGCCCGTCGAAATCGACCTTGCCGCAACGGATCTCGAGCTCACCGGGCACGCGCACTATATGTACAAGGAGATCCTCGAGCAGCCTGAGCGAGCCGCAGCCGTCATCCGCGGTCGCCTTGACGCGCGCTTCGCCACGGCCCGGCTCAACGGGCTCAACCTCAGCCCGCGCGAGCTGCGCGCCTTCCGCCGCGTGAAGTTCCTCGGTTGCGGATCCGCCTACTACGTCGGCCAGATCGGTGCGCAATTGATTGAGGATCTGGCGCGGATCCCGGCCGACGCGGAGCCGGCCTCGGAGTTCCGCTACCGCAACCCGATCATCGAGCCCGACACCCTGTATGTCGT
Source organism: Nostocoides vanveenii (assembly GCF_039531165.1). Taxonomy (NCBI): domain Bacteria; kingdom Bacillati; phylum Actinomycetota; class Actinomycetes; order Micrococcales; family Intrasporangiaceae; genus Nostocoides; species Nostocoides vanveenii. Next base: position 31,589 of record NZ_BAAAPN010000034.1, read on the forward strand.
GGTCTCGCAGTCCGGCGAGACGGCCGACACCGCCTTCGCGGTGCAGGAGATCAAGCGCAAGGGTGGCACCGTGATCGGCGCGGTCAATGTGGTCGGGTCGACCATCGCCCGCGAAGTCGACGGTGGCATCTACCTGCACGCCGGCCCTGAGATCGCCGTCGCGTCGACCAAGGCGCTGACAAATATGGCGATGGCCTTCGGCATGTTCGCCCTCCACCTCGGCCGCCTCCATGATCTTTCGTATGCCGATGGCGAGCGAATCAGCAACGCGCTCAAGGCGATTCCCGAGCAGATCCAGGAGATCCTCGACAGCGAGCCCGCGATCGCCGCGATCGCGCAGCGCGTCGCCAAGGCGGAGAACGCTTTCTTCATCGGCCGGGTGCGCCAGTATCCCGTGGCCCGCGAGGGTGCTCAGAAGTTGAAGGAGATCAGCTATGTGCACGCCGAGGCCTATCCGACCAGCGAGCTCAAGCATGGCCCGTTGGCACTGATCGATCCGGCGATGCTAACTGTCGCCGTTGTGCCGGACGATGAGCTTGCGAGCCGCAATATCGCTGCGGTGGAACAGGTTCGAGCCCGCGGGGGAGAGGTCGTCGCGATCACCCACGAGGCGGTGGAGTTCGGGACGATGGCGATCGAGCGGATCGTGGTGCCCAAGACCGAGCCCGAGCTCGACCCGATCCTGCTCATCATCCCCACCCAGTTGCTCGCCTATCACGCGGCCCTGGTCTTGGGTCACGATGTCGACAAGCCACGCAACCTCGCCAAGTCGGTCACGGTCGAGTAGCCGGGCCGCCCGTCTCGACTCCGCGCGTCGAGAGTGCACCTCCGGTCCGTCGAGTGTCCACACTCGACCGTCCGGAAGCGTACTCCCGACGGGCTTGCGCGAGTTGGTCGTCGGTCAGGCCGGCGACATAGAGGTATTCGACATTCCGCACGCGCGTGACCTGGCCGACCTTGACGCCACGGGGGCTGTAGATGCCGATCCGGGCACCCACATAGCGCTCGTGGTCGAACTCCATCACGGTCACATCGTCGTGCCCGGTCTCGTGCAATGCGGTCAGCATCTGCTCCGGTGAGATCCAGGCTTCGTCGTTGTAGGAAACGACGAGGGCTTGCGCCTTGGTGCGCCGCAGCAGATCGGTGAACGCCGACGGCATCTCGCGCTTCCTGTTGAAGATGCTCTTGGAGGCGGGATCGCGGGCGTCGATCCGTTTGCAGGCGATGCCATAGTGTTCGGGGGAGTCCCAGCGGATCAGCGTCTCCCAGATGTGGTAGTTCGTGAAGTAGCGGTGTTGGTTGTACGGCGGGTCGAGGTAGGCGAGGTCTACGGGGTCCATGGCCTCAACGACTTCTCTAGCATCTCCGAGGACCGATTCTCCTGTGCCAGAAAGGAGTTCGGGCTCGCGCAACTCCAGTGCGTTGTAGGACCGTCGCGACCACGACTTGAGGTAGGCCTGCTGCATACCGGCTGTGGAGTCCACGCGATCGGCGGCGAGCAGCAGACTGGTCAGCAAGATGGGGAGTAGGGGATCGGCCACGAAGTGCTGTGCCAGTTCGTCGCGGATCGCATCGATGCGAGCGCCATTGTGGGGTTGGAAATAGCGCGCTTGCTCGCAGAAGGTCGCGGTGACATAGCCCGGACGACCGGGCAGGGTGTTGAGGTGATCGAGCACCTCGGCCAATCGCGTCCGGTCGACGGTGCGGGCGTCAGTGGCGATGAAGCATTGCGCCAGGACCGCGCTGTAGGTCGCGATGTCGGCCGCGGTCGTATGGATGCCTCGCCGCTTGAACTCCTGGGCCACCCTGGTCGAGCCGGTGAACAGATCGAGTGCCGTCCGTGATCCCGAAGCGGACGCGAGAGCCCCCAGCGCGGGCGCCAACGCCCGCTTCGAGCCGAGGTACTTGATCACCCTGGGCAGCGTAGGGGGTCGACTGAGACCGAACGGCAGATTCAGACGACCCTCCCGATCAGAGCGCCAAAGCGACGGCCGCTTTCGCCGAACTGACGGCCCAGAGTCCTGGCTACCCACCTCGGTGGTTCTGGTCGAGGCGTACTGGGTGCTGCATCGGGCATACCGGCTGAACCCAGAGAACATCCTGTCCGCACTCGAAGACGTGATGGCGACCGAGCAGATCGTGACCCAAGGAGCCGGCCAGGCCGTGGCGGCCATCGCGGCACCGACTCATCCATGTTGGCTCCGGGGGTCCCGTTCCGTAACTGGCAGGGGCGGGAGTTGATGAGGCGGGAGTAGACCTGCAGGAACGCCGTGCACGTCGACGGACAGGAGTAGTCGCATCTACTTCTACTCCCGTTGTTTGATGTCCCCCGCGGAGCCGTGGCGTTCCGTCCAGTCTGCGATTGGGGCAGCGTGGGTACCGACAGCGATATCCTCGAGCATGGTCGGCAGGTCAAGGATCGCGCGTCTGATGGCGCGATAGTCCTCCTCCGGCACCTCGACGCCACCCACGACGGCCGAGAACTCGTCGTCTTCGTCCCCGCCGAGCAGGCTCTGCGGTGCGGCGTGCGTACCGAGCAGGTGGACGTAGCAGCCATAGTCGATCTGGAGGACGTCGTACCGCTCGCCTGGGCTGTCCTTGCCGGACCACCCGCGCTTGATGATGTGCAAGATGCGGTCGTCCACGAGTTGTTGAATGAGGGCGTTCTCCGTTTGGTCCTGCTTGATGAGGAACGCCCGCGCCTTCCGGCCAGAGATCACGTCGCTCAGGATGCGGTCAAGTAGAGCGCGCGCGACGGGGATGCCGTTGAGCTGCGCTGCCTTGGTCGTGGTGTAGAGCTGAGACGCGGCCTCGCGGACGTGGGCCATTGCGATCTTGGACCCACCCGCGCGAAGTCCTGCGCGGCCGACGATGCTGAGTGCGTCACGTGGCACACCCTCGGCCGCGCGGATGACTTCCTGCAACGAGGTGACCTGGGTGAAGAGCGAGCTGATCAGCTCGGCCTCGGACTCGGGCGGGTCCTCGCCCATGCCGATTACGGCGGTCGAGATGTGACGAAACAGCAGGGCTCGGAAGAACGACAGGGATCGCTGCGCCTGCTCCTCGCGGCTCCGGGCGGGGAACACCACGAACTCATCGAGGTCGAGCAGTGGGAACAGCTCAGCACCGACCTCCGCGCCGATGTAGTCGCCGCGCTCACCCGCGATGCGCCACTCCGAGCGGTGCGGGATGGCGGCGATGCGCACGGAGACCTTTGGGATGCCGAAGAACAACCTTCGGAGCATCTCGGCAAGGTAAGGCTGGAGGTCGATGGGGATGCCGCTCCACTCGTCAATGAGCAGCCAGAACCGCGTGGCGTCGTCTGCCTCGATGGCCTGGCGCATCGACTGCGTGACGCCGCCGAAGTGGATGCGGTGCCTGACCACGCCCGTCTGCCGGGTCCGTACGCCGTCCTCGCGGGCGGTCTCGCGCGTCGAGCCCGCGCCGACATTCAGCGACGGCATCCCTCCGGGGGTCCATCCAACCGCGGCATCGACTTTCGATCCCTGCGCCGACCGATCGGTTCGAGTGTCCTCCTGTTCGGTCTCCGTGGCGACCAGCACCTCCTGGAAGTGGTCGAGCATCCGGTCGAGCACGTCGATCTGCACCTTGATGTCGCCCGCGAACGCGGCTTCGAGTAGTTGGGTGTGGACGATGCTCAGTACGTCGACCACGAGGCGGGTCGCCCGTTCGCTAATGCTGAGGTTGGGGTCGGCGTAGCGGCCCTCGGTGGAGCCGACGTCCTGCTCCATGTCGATGTAGACGACCCGGTTGCCCTTATCCCGCTCGGTCTGCGCGACGTACTTCAACGCGTGGGTCTTGCCGGTGCCCCGGCGGCCGAAGACGATGCCGTTGTCCTTCGCGCCCAGGGCGGCGGTCAGCGATTCGACGTTGACATACGTCGCGAGCACGTCGTCCTCGCTGACCCGCTCGGCGCGCTTCTCGACCTCTTGCAGCGCGCTAAGCAGGATCTTGGTGTCCACGTGGCGTTCCCTCCTCGGTGGTACTCGGTGCCGCGGCCCCCGTTCATCGGACCCCTGTCAGCCCTGTCCGGCCGTGCCGGGAGCGCCGACGGCCCCACCCCCGCGGGCGTGCCTGGAGACGCTAGCGGAGTCTACGCGGGCGCATGGACGCTCGCCTGTCATCAGTCGGCTGGGCGATAGACGACGTCCTGATCTCGGCATGAGTGTGAGCTTCCGGGACCAGCCCGCTGGTTGACGTAACGCGAGTTGTTCGACAACACGTAGGCATTTTCCTCCAGGAACAAAGGGACGCTCCAGATCGGGGAGGTACCTGGTCATCGCCGGTGGTTGGCTCATGAGGTCATCCGCTGGTCGCGTGCGGCCGCGATGTATTGCGAGTACACGGCTGCGGAGCCGACGGCATGGCGTTCGATCGTCGATGGGTGGTAGCCCAAGGCGTCAGCGATGATCGGCACCGGCCCGAGCTTGGTCAACTCGTGCAGGGTCCCGAGCCGTGCAGCGCGCGTACTGAAGACCGTCTTGAGCCGTTCCCGCAGGCTGGAGCCGTGGATGTGTTGCCCGGGGGAGTAGCCGCGGAACACCCAGGTGCTGTTCGGGTGGGACGCGGTGAGGTCGTTTCCCGGCGTGGCAGCGAGTTGGCGCATGGGCTCGTCCAAGGGGGAGGGGAGTGCGAACTCGGTCTTCCCCAGGCGCACGGTGACGACGTCGCCGGTCACGGCGACGTCGTCCCAGGTGAGCTGGATGACGTCTTCGATGTGCTGGCCGAAGACGATGACCAAGATCGCTGCAGCCCGATCTCGCGCGGTGAGTTCGTCGGTGTGCACTACGCGCTCGACGGCTACGTCCTGCTCGGACTTGGGCAGCGTCGGACTGGTGCCGCGACGATGGCGCGCGATGGTGAGTTCGGGGTCGACGAGCCGGCACTTGATCGCCCACGGGATGAAGCGGTCGACGAACCTGCGGGTGCTCGGCCCATCGGCCAGCCAGGCGTCGAGGTGTTCCTGTCGGAGCTCGTCCAGTGTGATGCCGTGATCGTGGAGCCAGTTGAGGAACTCGATCGTGACGGTGACGGTCTGCTTCGATCGTAGGAAGGTGCCGTGCGGCACGGTCTCGATCTGTTTCATACGGCGCTGGTGATGCCAGCGGATGTAGCGGCGTACGACGTCGCGATGATCGTCGCTGCTCACACGCTCGAGTGCACTCATGGCCCATCGGTCGTAGCGGATGGCGAGTTCGTCGCGCCGCGGCAGGGCGCCGTGCTCGACGAGCAGGCCGCGGATGTAGTTCCGGGTGCGGTGTGCTCCCGGCAGCTCGTCGAGCTTCTCGTGGGTGATCGTCGGTGCGACCACCAGGTCCTTGAGGAATGCCGTGACGTGGCGCTGTCTGATCCAGGTCACTCCGCTGTTGGATCGCTTCATCGACTTCAGCGCCTGGGCCACCGGGACCAGCTCGGCGGCCATCACGCCGGTTTCGGGGTTGGTGAGCAGGCCGTCGACGAGTACCGCGAGCTCGCACGACCAGCATCGGCTGCCGCGGTAGAGCTCGTCCTCGGCGCCGCAGGTCCTGCAGTCAACGTTGAGCTTGACGCCGGAGCAGCGCCGGCATGCCGGCTGTCCCTCTATCCGGCCGGGGAGGACACCTTCGTGGCCGCAGGCGCAGGTACCCCGAGTGCGTTTGGCTTGCTGGTAGCAGTAGCCGCACACGCCGCCGTCGGGCCAGTTGGCGACGACCTGGTGATGCTCACCGCAGCGGCCGCAGGGGACAGGCCACTGGTTCGGATCGCTCTTCTTGCGGGGTCTAGCCATCGTCGTCGTCCTGGACGATACGGACCCGCCGAGCAATCGGGTTGCCCGGCTTCACGCCGAGATCTTCGGGTCGCTTCGGTGCGTCCGCGGTCTTGGCAGCGCGCATCTCGATGTAGGGCTCGAACAGGTCGTTGGGCTCGCAGTCGAGAATGTCGCACAGGGCGGCGAACGTGCGTGCCGGAATCCGTTCAGGGGTGCCGGTGACGAGTCGGTAGACCTGGCTCTCGGACAGGTTGATGCCGCGCGATTTCAGTAGCGGCATGAGCTCGGTGCTCTTCCAGAGGTTCCGCTGTGCCATCACGGTTCGCAGGTTCCACTTGTAGCCGATGCGACGTTGCTCAGCCATCGGGATTCGCCTCCTCGGGTCGCGCGATGCGGCGGGCGATCATCTTCTGGATCGTCTTCTGCTTGAAATCGTCACCGACCGATGTGTAGACGCTGGTGACCGAGGCGTAGGCGTGCCCGGCCTGGGTCTGGACGAACGCCGGGTCGTAGCCGGCTTCAATCAGGTGGGTGATGTACGAGTGGCGCAGGCAGTGCAGGCCGAGCTCCTTGGGAAGGCCCACCGCGTCACGCGCCGCCGCGAACGAGTCGCCAAGGCTGCCCAGCGTGATCCGGTCGGCCCGTTCGCTGGGCCACAGGGCGGCTGAGCGGTCGGCTGTGGGGAACCGTGCGCGTCCGCCTTCGTGGATCCAGAACCTGAGGAGGTCCACGACCCATTCGAACTCGGGAACCGTCAGCACAGTGCGGCGTCGGGGCCCGGATCCAGCGGTGCCTTTGGCCCACCGGATCGTGACAGCCCCGAACTCTCCGTACGCGGGCACGTGCGGATTGGGGCCGAAGTCGTGCAGGTCGAGCATCGTTACCTCGCGCCGACGCAGCCCGTAGGCATAGCAGACCTTGAACGCGATCGAGTCTCGCAGCGCGGGAAGCCAGCGCTTGCTGCCGGCGGCGTACTCACGGTCGACCAGGTCGTCCATGTAGTCGAAGAGCTTCTGCAGTTCCTTCTGCTTGAACGCGCGCCGTCGTGGCGGAACCGCGTCATCGGTCGTGTGACGCGGGGTGTTCCAGTCGAAGGCGATCTGGGCGGGCACGTCGCCGAAGGTTTGCTCACAGAACTCGCCCCAACCGTAGGTTGGCGAGGAGGTGTAGGTACAGAACATCGCGATCGCGTTGCTGTCCGCGCGCAGTGTCGTGAGGCTGATCGGCTTCTCGCCCGAGCGGCGCTCGGCCATGTAGTCGTCCAGGTCGACGGGCCGCCACGTCCACGGGAACGTGCCGGCGTACTCCTGGAACCGGCGCAGGACACGGCATCGGCCTTCGATCGTCTGAGTCGTCAGCCCGCGAGCGAGCATCTGTGCCTTCCAGCCGTCGAGCATCGCGTCGAATACGCGGTCCTCGGCTCGGAACAGCCCGACCTCGGCGTCTCGCAGCACTCGAGGGACGAAGCCCGAAACTCCCTGCACGACACACCTCGCATCCGTGGAATCCTGCATCTAATGCAGGAAACCTATGGCGACCTGCGTCGATACGGCGGGATGCCGGACCGGCGTGTCCCGCTCGTCGATCCCAATGTGGGATTGACCTGCACGAACGCGGTCCACGTCGAGGGGCGGGAGTAGTTGCATCTACTTCTACTCCCGTTGTTTACACACCGATAAGCGACATTATGTAACGTTGCGCAGTCAGACCTCAGCGAACGTGGTGGCGTTCCTGTTTACTCCCCTGAAACCTGGCCACTTCCCTACCAAAGGTTGCCTGCTATAGTAACGGCCTCGTGTCTTACGACTCTTGGCCACAGCAGGAGGTGGATCGGTGAGTGGACGCTCGCAGCCGACGTACTTCAACGCCATCGACCGGACTGTCATCGAGTACCGCGACGCGAGCGGCGACAGCGTGTCGACAGTGATCAGCACCGATCTAGCGATTGTTTCTTTCGAGCACACGATGCCCGCGCGCTCAGTGCCCTCGTGGAAGGGCAAGAACGTCTACGAGGGCGACTACTGGGCATCGACCACCAGGGGCTTCGTTCACCACGAGTCCTTCCTGGAGCGCGAGTACCTCATGGCAGCGGACTCTGACCCGTCGATCCTCGCTTTCGCCTGGCAGCCCTTCATTCTGAAGTGGCCCAAGGGCACCAAGGGACACCGGGGCCACGTGCCCGACTACTTCTGCCGTCTCAGCACCGGCGACGGCCTGGTGGTGGACGTGAAGCGTCCGGACAAGGCGCACGCCAGCGAGCAGCAGTTCGCCATGACTCGCGAGGTGTGTGAAGAGGTGGGATGGCGCTACGAGGTCTTCACCGGCCTGCCCGAGCCGCGCCTGTCCAACCTCACGTTCCTGTGCGGGTTCCGCCAGGACCGTTACTCCCCTGGTGCCGAGGACGTGCCAGCGCTCCTGGATGCGTTCACACCTGAGACCTCCTTGGAGGCCGGAGTTCGCCGCGCCGTGCGAGCCACGGGACGACCCCGGCCTGTCGTCCACGGCAACGTCCTTCATCTGCTCTGGAACAGTGTTCTTACCGTCGACCTCGACGCCCCGCTTGACCTGGCGTCTCCGGTGTGGGTCCCATCAGCGGTGCCTGCATGAAGTCAGTCCGGCTCTTCGACTTCATTTCGTACGATGGTGACTCGTACCAGGTCATCGCTCAGGACGGCGCTCGCCTCGCGCTGAAATCTCTGACTACCAACCGGATTCGACATGTCGGCGTCGCCGAACTGCTCGCGGATGACTCGTACGAGCCGGATACGCCTGACCGCCTGCCCGTTCTAGACGACGTGGCCGTGCTGGAGACGCTGGACGACCAGACCCGCGAGGAAACACTCTGGCTCTACCGACACGTCCACGAGATCGTCCATGGCACTCCTCCCCTGGCGGTACTCAACGGTGCAGAGATCGACCCGAACCCCCGGTACGACCCCTCTGTTCCGCTGCTAGAGCGGATCGCGGCGAAAGCCGACGAACTAGCGGGAACGGATCGCCCGCTGTCGGCCCGGAGCCTGCGCCGATATGTGTCGGCGTACCGCAAGCACGGGGTGGTCGCCCTTGTCGACGGTCGAAAGCGCCGCCAGCGCAAGCCTGGGCGTGATCAAGACCCACGTCTGCTCAGCCTGATTCGTGAGGAGATCGCGGCCCAGGAGAAGGTGAGCACCGGGACCCGCACCAGAGTCATCACGCGGGTCATGGTGCGCGCAGGAGACTTGGGGATCGACTTCCCTTCGCGGAACACCATGTACCGCCTCATCAATGCGGAGCAGCGCACGCACCCCTTCGGGGACGCGACGCTGCGCCGGACTCAGGCCAACCGGCCTGACCGAACGTACGGACGGCGCGCTCCCCTGCGCCCGGGCGAACTCGTGGAGATCGACAGCACCAAGTTGGACCTGATGGTCGTGTTCCCCGACGGAACCACGGGACGGCCCGAACTCACGACGATGATCGACGTGGCGACGATGACTCCCACCGCAGCAGTCCTGTTCCCGGAGGCGACCAAGGGCATCGACGTTGCCGCCCTTGTGCTGGCCCGTTCTCTGATCCCCCTGCCGATGCAACCGGGCTGGAACGAGGAACTAGCGCTCTCCCGCTCGGTGCTGCCCGCCGACATGATCGAGCCGGATGAGACACTACGGACGGCCATCGCCGCCCGTCCGCTCATCTATCCGGAGACCATCACCATCGACCGAGGCAAGGTCTACACCGGCTCGGTCTTCCAACTGGCCTGCGAACGCCTCCAGATCAGCGTGATCCCCGCTCCCCCAGGCACCCCCACGGCAAAGCCGCACGTTGAGCGCCAGTTCGGAGCCGTTCACGACGGGCTCATTCAGTACCTGCGGGGGTACGTGGGCCGCAGTGTCAACCGCCGTGGCGAAGACCCGAGCGCGGAGGCTTACTGGACCCTCAGCCAGTTGCAGAGCATCCTCGATTCCTGGCTGGTCCAGCATTGGCAGAACACACCTCGCAAGGGCCTCACCGTTCCTGCGATGCCCCGAAAGGCTCTCTCCCCCAACGAGATGTACGCCGCACTTTCAGGTGTGGCCCCGACCCCGGCAGTGTCTCTTACGCGCGAGGACTACATCGGTCTGCTGCCGACGGACTTTCGCTCCATTCAGCCGTACGGCGTGAACTTCGCGGGCATCGTGTACGACGATGCCGACCTGCATCCACTCCGTGGCCAAAGGTCGGGCCTCGGTGGAAGAGCTAAGGATGGCTGGGAGGTTCGCTACGACCCCGCCCGGATGAACGTGCTCTTTGTCCGTGACCACCTGAAGGGACGGTGGATCGAGGCGCGCTGGCAACTCGATGACAAAACCCTCGCACCCTTCTCCAGCGCGGTGCTGGAAGCCGCGCGGAAGGCCGTGGCGCGTCGGGACGAGACGGCACCTCAGCACAAGGTACTGGAGGAGATCATCCGCATCCAGAGCGGGGTCGGCGTGACCGGGCAAGAGCGTCGCGCAGCCCGTAGAAGGACGGAGGCGACCGTGCCGGACCTCGCCGTCGTGGTCGAACCTGCTGAGGAGAAGACGTGTCACGAACCGCAGGCGCAACCGAAGAGGAAGCCCGTCCTTCCTGATCTTCCGGACCGTCTGCTCTAAGGGTTGAGATGACTGAAACCACTTGGACACCAGACACTCTCGCGGCCTGGCGTGACTTCGTGAGCTACCAGGCTGATCGGCCCCATGTGCTCACCGTCAAGGAGCGCGATGCGCTCACTCCCCTGCTCCGTGAACAATACGACGACTCTCGAATCGCGTTCGTCAACGCACCCATCGTCCTGCCGACGCCGGACTTGGAGCGACTGATCCGTGAGGCGCGGATCATCACTGGGATGAATCGGGGTCCGCAGTTCACCGCTCGGCAGTCGCTGGCCATCTCGGGAAGCCAAACGCTTGGCAAGAGCACTGCCGCGATGTATCTGGGCCGGACTCACGAGCGCCGAGAGCGAGCCAAGCGCGCCCGCGAGGGCGACAAGTCGCTCGTTCCCGTGCTCTACGTCAGCACGCCGCCCCAGACCTCACCCAAGGGTCTGATGGTTCGATTCGCTTCAACTCTCGGAATGCCGGTGCGGTCCAGAGCAACCACGGACCAAGTGATGGACCGTGTGGTCGACACTTTGCACGAACTCCAGACCAGCATGGTGATCCTGGACGAGGTACAACACCTGCGGACGCGAGCACAGGCTGGCATGGAGGCCGCGTCTGCCCTGAAGTCGTTCTCCGAGAGGGTGCCCGCCACCTTCCTCTACGTCGGCGTTGATCTCCCACGAAGCGACTTCCTCGGCGGCGCGATGGGAGCCCAGATGCAGGGGCGGACGACGATGGTGCAGATGCAGCCCTACTCCATCGGATCAGAGGCGCACCGAAAGGAGTGGGACAAGGTGATCGCCCTTTTCGAGCGTGAGTTCCCTTTGGTCGAACACGAGGTCGGCACCCTCATGGAAGAGGCCGCGTGGCTTCATGCCGTGACCGGAGGTGTCATCGGGTCGTTGCGGACACTCTTACGCAAAGGGTTGGTCGCGGCCATCATCGACGGCAACGAGCATCTCGACCAGAAGGCACTGAAGTCGATCCTCCCGGACTACCGAGCCGAACTCGGAGCGACAAGGAAGGCGACAACAGCCCGGAAAGCATCGGCGTAGGTGCCTATTCAGCCGTTGCCGCAGCCTACGCGCCTGATTGGAGGCGAGGGCATCGGGTCGTACGCGCCTCGGGCAGCCGCCCGTAACCGCAGCAGCGTCGAGGACATCGAAACAGCCCTGCGGGAGTCCGGTCTCCTCACCACGTCGAAGGCGCGGGCTCATCCCCAGCGTCTCCAGGCGTGGCGCGAACTGGGGGCCCTCTATGAGACGGCCTTCACCGCCCCGGAGATCGTCGCGGGCAACTGGGTGATCGACCGGCCCGCGTGTATCCAGTGTTCTGCGGGGGTCCGCTCAACGGGCAAGCGTCCAGAATGGGGATGGGTGTGCGTTCGCCACAAGCGCTGGCTGGACGGAAAGCAGATTTCCTTGCAGGCGTTTCCTGAGGCCCTCGCTGCCGAACGGCATCTACGTCGGGTCCTCGTCCCTCGCGGTGTCGTGGTCGAAAGCCCGGTCATGCGGCTTGCCGAAGAGTGCGCCATAGTCGGAATCTCGCGGGCGACATTCGAGGAGCGTGCCAGCCGAGTGACTTACCCCTCTCCTCCTCTTCTCATATACCCGGAGACGGTGCGGATGGCTCGTCTACTGACCCGGAGATCGTTCCTCGATCTCGTCTGTGATCCTGGCGTGCCCGGGCGGCAGCGCCGTTTCTTGGTCGAGGGTGAGGTCACTCGCATCCTGCCTGGCGAGAGGGACACGGAGGCGTGGCGGGCCGTGAACAGAGTGTGGGCCATGGTGACCGACTTATCTGACCTCATTCGAGACGCTGCGCTTGTGGATCGGCTGCCTGAGGACACTCAGTACAACGTGCTCAGGCTCTCAAGATTCGTCGTAGAGCGTCCGGTCGAACCAGTAGAGGGCGTGCCGACCTTCGGCTGGTGAGGCGGGTATCGGGATCACCGCGCCGACCAGCAACCGCTGGAGGGCATCCGACTCCGGTCCGGTCAAGCCCGCGAGTAGCAGCGTTCCAGGTCCCTTGTCTTCAGCCTCGCCGAGGAGTCTGGCGCCGAGGATCAGGCCCGGTGGGACAAGGCCCGGAAACAGGGTGGTCCCCGCAACGAGAAGCCAAAGCACTCTCGCCTCGGAGGCAGCCCGATTCAGGGCCGATGCCTTATGTACCTGTGACCTGGGCCAACTGGAGAACGTCTCGAACAGCGCGTCCGCCGAGGCGTCGAGGAGCCCCTGGACCGTGCCAAACTGGCCCGGCTCGGTGACTTCAGCCACCAAGACCTGGACGTCATCGGGCGCACGCGCTGCGGGCGCGCTCTGAAGGCGCGAGGCGGTGCGCCCGTCCCAGCGCTCGAAGCAGGAGGCCATCCGGGCGTTGAGCACTGGGGGGTTGAGGGTGAGGATGAGTGCATCTCGCGCGGCTTCCGCTCTATCCTCGCGGCCCCGGTCGGTCAGCGCGTTGGCGAGGACCTCCACCAGAGGGGTTTGCCCCGCGTCCATGATCGCCTTCACCCTCTCGCGGGCGTCAACCTCCCGGTCGGGTAGGGCTTCGGGCGCACCCAGGTCTTGGAAATGTCGGCCCGAGAGTGCAATGCCGACGTAGAAGACCTCGCCCCCGGGATGGCTTGTCGGCGGTCTCGTCGGATCGATGAGCAAGTACACGGCCCACGGCAGAGGATCGCCCTGGAAGTGCGCCTGCGTAGCGGCGTCGAACGCGTCGCGGTCGTGATCGTCGTTCGCGCCGTGGGTGGGAGTGGGCATGAGATGGGTGGCCGGCCTCTCTCGCGTTGGTCTCTCGCGCACCGACGCTAGCGCGAACGCCGCTTGACCGGACTGTCCCGCTCACTCCCCCACACCGGAGCGAGCACCTCATCGAGCGAGACTCCCCACGCCCGCGCCAGCATGAGCCACGTGCGCAGATCGCCGTTGTAGCGCCCGCTGCTGATATTGAGCAGGGTCCCCCTCGTCAGGCCGCTCGCGCTAGCGAGGTCATCGAAACTCATGCCGCTCTTCGCTCGTAAGTCGTTGAAAATGGCCCGGAGTTGGGAGAGGTCGGGCTCTCGCACTTCGCCAATCACGGTGCCAGCCAAGCGTTCTGGGCCACCTCGGCGCAGTACAGGGACTTGTACTTTCTGGTTCAAGATGCTTCACTAAGGGACCTGAACCGAAGTATGGGGACCGTCAAGTTGAGGCCCGACCAAGGGCCGGATCGGGGTGAGGTCATGCAGGGATCAACGAAGGCCAGCATCGGCGTGGGCGCGGCCACGTGGGTCGCCGGGCAGGTCGGTGAGGCGCGCGCCTACGACCGAGCAGGCCGCATCATGAACGCCCAGATCGAGGCAGACATCGACTACATCGCCCGCCATGGCCGCGTGGCGGATGTCCCACCTGCGCTCCCCTTGACGGGCCGTGCTGCCCGCTCCAAGCCGGTGCTCTTCCTCCAGTCCTGGCTCATGGGGGCCGCGTTGACGGCGGTCTTGGTGGCCTTGCCGTTCCTCGTCGCCGGGCTCTCAGCGCACGACCCCAACACTCCCCCCGGGCTAGCCATAGTGGGCAGTCTCGGCGTTGGCCTTGGCGGGGCCCTCCTGGCGGGCTGGCTGCCTGGGCTCCTGATCTGGATCGTCCGCGGCATGCGCGAGAACAACCGGCGCAGCGAGGGCGTCGTCCTCGCCGAGTTCCGCCGCTACTGGGAAGCTCGCCAGCAGGCCGCTCATGACCTCATGCGGGGTGCTGATCCCGTTCAAGTCAACCTGTGGCTGGGCTCGTTCTTCATCCCTGTGGCTGAGGACGACTGACCGATGTCGCGCCACGCGGAATCCCGCCGCCCCGCTCCCATCGTCACCGCCGTGGCTGCCATCCTCACGCTCGCAGGCTGTTCTGGGCAGGGCGCTCCGGCAAGCACGGATGCCCCAACCCCGGCTGCGTCGACCGCTTCGACACCCACTGTCACCCTTCCGGTCGCATCGGCCTTCGGCGCTCCCTCGTGGGGAGTTCAACTGCCCGCATCGAGCCAGCAGAAACGACCGGTCGTCACAGCGCAACGAGTTATCTACCTCGACGGCGCGTCTGTGAAAGCGGTTGACGCGACGGGCAAGTTGGCCTGGTCAGCGCAGTTCCCCGCCTTCGCGGGCGATGCACAGATCAAGGATGGCGCGGCCTACCCGTTCCTGCGGCTCGCCGATGTCGAGACTGTCGCGGTCGTTGATGGCGGTAAGGCGGCAGGCTCCGGCCTCAGCCAGGACCGCTACGAGACGCGAGTGACCTTGATCGACGTTGCGGACGGCCACGTCATCAAGACTCTCGTGATCCCCGGCACGAGCAGCGACGCGCCGAAGCCTTCAGCAGTTGGCCTCACCTTCGCCCTGCCTGATGGCAAAGGCGTGGTGGCCGTTCTCGCTGACGGCTCAACTCGGACCCTGCCTGCGAGCACTTCAGTCGGCGGGCAGCCCAGGGCAACCGATGGTGGGGCGACGGTGGGCTCCGCCGTAATCAGCACTTGGGAGAGCAAGGCCGATGGCGGAACGCCGCCCTCTTCCGCTGGCTTCGCCGGGCCCGGGTGGACTTCGGTTTCCACCGCGCCGTCCTCCGCCTTCACCTCGGCATCACTTATCGCGGGTGACGCCCATCGCCTGCTAGTTGGCCGATGGGTTGCTCCAGGTCGTACGGCGATGGACCCAGTGACCGTGAAAATCCTGGTGCTCGATGCGGCCAACGGGAAGGTTGTCGCCCAGCCTTCATGTGAGCCGGTCGGACAGGCCGTCTTCTCGTCCAGCCCGGATGGCAAGCACGAGGTGATCGGCCCCATGAGGCTGGACGGGCAAGGGCACGCCCAGTGCTTCGGTGGCGGAGCGGGCCAGAAGGATGTCGCGCTCACTGCGGTGAACGACTCGGGCATCGCCTACGGGACAGCCGGGGCAGGCGGCTCCGACACCTCTTTCGTGACGGTGGCTCCTGATGGCAAGGTCACCACCGAGCCCCTGTCAACGGGCGAGTCCGCTCCCATTGGGATCATGGCCGGCGAAGTCGCCGTGCACTGGGACCCCAACCGTGCGGTGATCACGGGGAACACCATCAAGTGAGCATCGGTGCCTTCTCAAAGTAAGTCGAGGGCGGGTGAACCCGCCGGGCACGCTGACTGGCTCGCGGCTCTGGATGCGCAGATCGCGGCGGAAGACGCCGAAGATGAGCATGTCGATGATCTGGGCCGAGTCCCTCCTCCATCTCTGGGGCCCGGTCGAGCACCGACCGCCTTTGAGGGCTTCGCAGGCACAGGCGCACGCGCGCGAGCGACACGCCCAACGTAGAACGGAAAGCCGGGGTGCAGGTGACCTACACCCCTACAAGGAGACTTCCTCTCACAAGGGGACCTGTCCTCAAGCAGACCTCTCGCAAGCCGACCCCCTTCCCTCTTGCGGCGACTCCGCCGCCGCCGAGCCGCCCGCACCAGCGTGGAGCGAGGTGACTGACGCCGAATCGGTCTTGGCGCTCGTGAAGCGCAGCCTGGACCGACGCGCGCTTCGTGAGTGGTCGAGTTCTCGTCAGCGAGAGGCACAGCAAGGTCTCCAAGCATGGATGGTGGGGTCCGGTGCGTCGGCCCAGGAGGCCCTCTACTTCGTCTCGGCCTGGGTGGCAGACCGACGCCTCGCCAACTGCAACTTCGTGACCGAGTGGCTCACGAGACACGCAGAGCAAGCGGCAGCGATCCGCAACCTCCTCCACCAGGCGGACCCCACGAGCGTGATCGTGGCGGGGCATGAGGACGGGCTTGAGTGGCGGCGGAGACGACTGCGCAAGGCCGGGTGAGCGCTGCCGCCCCCTGTGGCGACCGGCTTGCAGTACCCGTGTCGTCCCGGATGATGTCCGTCCCCGCTCGTACGCTTGTCTCGACTCCAGACTCCAACCGAAGGCAGGTCATGCAACGTAAGCCGAGAGGACGCCTCGAACTCACATGGATGGGTAAGGACAGCGCGCTCATCCCCGTCGAGGACGGCAAGTACGACTACGCATGGGTCGACCCGAGCGACCCGCGTGCCCGCGAGGTGAAGTCCATCGAGGTCGTGGAGCGGGTCGGAGAGGTCGACGGACCGACTGGGGCCAACGAGAACCTGCTCATCATCGGAGACTCGGGCGACGCCCTACGCTCTCTCGGCACGATCCCCGAGTACGCCGACAAGTACCTGGGCCAGGTCAAGTTGGTCTACATCGACCCGCCCTTCAACACCGAGCAGACCTTCGAGCACTACGCGGACCAGTTGGAGCACAGCATCTGGTTGACGATGATGCGAGACCGCATTCGGGACATCAAGCCGCTCTTGGCCGAGGACGCTTCCGTGTGGGTGCACCTTGATGACGCCGAGGTGCACCGAATGCGAGTGCTCATGGACGAAGAGTTCGGGGCCGACAACTTCGTGGCACAGATCGAATGGCAGCGGCGGCACTCTCGATCAAATGATGCTGCCGTGAGCGTCTCTCATGACCATCTTCTCGTCTACGCCACCAACGCGGCTCGGTTTAAGGGTTGGCGGAACAAACTGCCCTTCTCAGGTGCCGCAGGCTACTCCAACCCCGACGGCGACTCTCGCGGTCCATGGCGGTCCATCTCATTCACCGCTCCGAATGTGCGTCCGAACCTCTCCTACGAGATCACTTCTCCTTCGGGGCTTGTTTTCACACCTCCGGCAGGGCGTTGTTGGCGCACCAATGCGGAGAGTTTCTCGGCTTTGGAGGCGGAGCAGAGAATCTACTGGGGCTCGAACGGAAAGGGCGTCCCCAGAGTGAAGCAGTACCTTGACGAAGCCCCGAGCATCGTTCCGAATACGTGGTGGCCGCACTCGGAAGTCGGACACAATGACGAAGCGAAACACGAAATCATGGCGATGTTTCCAGGAGTGCAGCCTTTCGCCACACCGAAGCCCGAAAGGCTGCTGGAGAGAGTGCTGACAATCGCCTCTGATCCGGGTGACCTAGTGCTCGACTGCTTTGCAGGCTCGGGCACAACCGCCTCAGTGGCTCACAAGATGGGGCGGCGGTGGGTGACCGTTGAGTTGCAGGAGGCAACGGCGGGAGGGTTCATCATTCCTCGGCTCTCGAAGGTCGTGGCCGGGCATGACCCGGGCGGAGTCACTACAAGGGTGGAGCGCGTGGCCACCGAGGAACTACCGGGCGGCATGACGCCGGAGGAAGCCCAAAAGTTCAACACGTATCTGTCCAAGGTGGTCAAGGCCACGGATGGCCTCGACGCTGAAACGATAAAGGCCCTTCGAGGTGCCACCAAGACCCGCGATGAGAAGACCGTGCTCTGGGAAGGTGGCGGAGGATTCACCGTCGCCAAGATGGGGCCTTCGATGTACGAGGTGGACGACGAGGACGGCTCGGTGTACTTGTCCCCGGAGGCCACGAACGGTGCGTGGTCGAAGGCCATCGCAGGTCAGTTGAAGTTCACCCTCACGCCCGACGACCCTGTGTTCTGCGGGGCGCGCAACCGACAACGACTCGCGGTGATCGACGGGGTGGCCGACCAGAACGTCGTGCGAACGGTGGTGGAGCACTTGGGCGAGAAGGAGAAGGCTGTGATCGTCGCCAAGGGAGTGCTGCCCGAGGCAGCCCAACTCCTTCAGGAGTTGTCGCCGGGGTCCCGCGTGAAGAAGGCACCCGAGGACATGTTCCCGAAGGGGACGGTGAACTGAGATGGCGTTGGAGATCACCTACGACGAGGCGCTGATCGAGGAAATCGCTGCGCGGTTCGACCTACGCGACCCGAACAAGAACGCACTGTCCGCTGTGGTGCAGAAGATCGCTGACGGCGGCTCGGGTCTTCAGGAGATGGTCGCGGACCTCGCCACGGGCGTCGGCAAAACGTTCCTGATGTCGTCGCTGATCGAGTATCTGGCGCAGCAGGGCGTTCGGCACGTCCTGGTGGTGACGCCCGGCTCCACGATCCAGCGCAAGACGTTGGCGAACTTCGATGCCGCTTCGCACAAGTACGTCGCCGGGGCCGACATCGCCCCCTTCATCGTCACCCCGGACAACTTCCAGGCGGCGAACGTCGGGTCGGTGCTACGTGACCCCAAGAGGATGAAGGTGTTCGTCTTCAACGTGCAGCAGTTGATCCGTCCCACCGACAAGGTGAGCCGGAAGGTCCGTGATGAGGACGAGAACCTCGGGGACGCCCTCTACTCGCACCTGACCAATGCCGACGACCTCTTCGTCATCGCGGATGAGCACCACGTCTACCGGGAGAAGGCAAAGGCATTCTCGGCAGCCATCCGCGACCTGGGGCCGGTCGCCCTGGTCGGCCTGACTGCCACTCCCGACAAGGCTGACTACGCCAAGGTGATCTTCCAGTACACCCTAGGTGAGGCCATCGCTGACGGGCACGTGAAGGTCCCGGTCATCGTCTACCGCAAGGACGGCACGAAGGACGAGCGGACGCAGTTGCAGGACGCCTGCCAGTTGCTCGGTCACAAGGAGAAGTCCTACGAGGTCTATCGCCAGACCAGCCCTGATGCTCCTGCGGTCAAGCCCGTGCTGTTCGTGGTGTGCCAGACCATCGAGCACGCCACCGAGGTCGGTCAGTTGCTCGCCCAGCCGGGCATGATCGGTGACGGTTCTCAGGTGCTGGAGATCACCTCTCAGTCCTCCGACGAGGCCCTGGAGGCGCTGTCGAAGGTCGAGGAGCCGGACTCTCCGATCCGCGCCATCGTGAGCGTGAACATGCTCCGCGAGGGCTGGGACGTGAAGAACATCGCGGTCATCGTGGCCTTGCGGAGGCTGGCCTCCCAGACCCTGACCGAGCAGATTCTTGGCCGTGGCCTGCGGCTGCCCTTCGGACAGCGCACTGGCATCGCGGATGTCGACCAGGTCGACCTCGTGGCACACGACTCCTACCAGCAGTTGCTCTCGCAGAAGGACGTGCTCCGACAGCGAATCCAACTCCCATCGACGGCGGTGGAGGTGGACGATCAGGGCTTCGCCACCAGCGCCGAGGTCGACCCGAACCAGCCCGTCCCCGTAGACCCCGGTACGGGTTCACCCGAGCCAGGGCAGGTCGGTGGTGCCGGAGGCAGCAGCACCCGGACTCCCGCCCCCGGCCAGTGGACCCTCTTCGAACTGGAGGAGGACGAGTCCGCTCAGGACGAGGACTACCAGCCGAATCCAGGTCTGATTTTCGAGGAGACCGAGCAGCGGGTGGAGACCAAGGTCCCCGAGCCGCAGTACCGCGTCGATGGTGCTCCGCAGATCATCTTCCCCAGGCGCGAGTCTCGCCTGGTGCACTCGCCCTTCTCTCTGTCCGACATCCCGGACGGCGACGCCGAGAAGGCAGGGGTGGCCTTCATCAAGGAGGTGCCCACCTTCATCTTCCGTGACGCGCTGGAGGCCAAGCGGACGGGCGATCAGGTGCAGATCATCAGCACCCCGCAGGGAACGGCGGAGGCCCAACAGACCTTGGCCGGCCTGGACGTGGTGCAGGAGGAACTGACCGCCGCGATCATGCAGCAGCCGGAAGTTCCGTCCGAGAAGGCGTCCAAGAACGCCGCGAAGCGCCTGGTGAAGGCGTTCCTGAAGGGCGCAGGCGTCACCAGCGACGACGCGACCGCTGAGTGGGGCACCAAGCGCCGTCAGCAGGCCGTGGAGGGCATGCGGTCGATGATCCGGGACAAGATCACCAACCGGCCCCGGCAGGAGTCGTTCGAGTTCATCGGCATCACGCTGCCACTGGAGCCCGTCACGGTGGAGCCGGACGCCCCACTGGCCCACAACGTCACCAAGTTCAAGAAGGGCCTCCAGTACGTCGGCTGGAAGAAGAACGTCATGCCGATGGCCACCTTCGACGCCGGGACCACGGAGTGGCAGTTGGCCCTGCTCATGGACCGCGATCCGAACATCCAGTGGTGGGTGCGCATCTACACCAACGGTCAGGCGTTCATCCGCACCACGGACGGCTACTACTTCCCCGACTTCATCGCACTCGACAAGGATGGGACCTGCTGGCTGATCGAGGGCAAGGCCGACGATCACGCCAAGGACGACTCGGTTCTGCGCAAGAAGAAGGCTGCCGAGACCTGGGCGCGGGCGGTGCGCGACGATGGCGACTTCGGCAAGTGGCGGTACCTGTTCGCCACCGAGACCGACATCAAGCAGGCCGGGGGCTCATGGAACGGCCTGCTCGTGAGCACGAAGCCGGAGTGAGACTGTGATCGTCGTAGATGGCCGAACGGACCTGGAGAAACTACGGGAACTCCTGCTGGAGCCCGAGCAAACCCACCTGGAGTTCAAGTCCGCTCTCGACCTCACGTCCAACAAGGACAAGTTGGAGTTCGTGAAGGACGCGGTTTCCATGGCCAACCGTCCGCCAGGCGGGTACATCATCGTGGGGGCGCAAGAGGGCGGCTCGCTGGCCCTTCCGCTCGGGTCCCTGCGTGATCGGGCGCTCTTCGACGGCGCTCGACTTGGCGATCTCATTCGCAAGCACATCGAGGGCGAGGTCCACGTGGTCGCTCAGTTCCACGAGGTTGACGGCCATGAAGTCGTCCTCATCTATCTGCCGCATCATCGCGATGGCCTCCCGGTGCCGATGAGCACTCTGGGCCAGTACCGAAGCGACAGAGGCAAGGACGTGATTGTGTTTCGAGAGGGCGACATGCTCGTGCGTGAGGGGGCAAAGAACTCGCCACTACGGCATGCGCACTGGCATGACCTGCTGAGCGAACGCGACCGCCGCCTTCGCGCCGAGAGCCGAGTCGAGATCGACTCGCTCCTGACCGACTTGGCACGCGCCCTGCGAGACGCCAATGGGCCTGTGGCTGTGCCGCTTTCGTGGGAAATGTCCGACGAAGCATTCGTTGAGGCGGTCGTGTCGAACCTCGAAGCGAACAAGGACGTTCGCCTGAAGCAATTCCTAAGACAGGGGTCCCACCGCTCTGGCGATCCGCTTGCCCTGACGAACGTGTTGGACAAGATCACCATTCTCGCGGCGCAGTGTCTCTACTTCGAACGCTACGAGCAAGCACACCAAGCCGTCGACGCGCTGTTCGCCCTCTACGCCCGCTTGGACTTTCAGGAGGCATCGGAGCGACTGGCCACGATCACACGGGTGTACGTGCTGGGGAGTCTGGCCGTGCGACTTGGTGCGTGGTCGACCGTCCACAATCTCGTTCTCCGCCAGTACCCCCCGCAGGACGACGGCTACGTGTACTCGTCGTGGATTCGCCACGGCCAAGTCAACGCAAGCAGGGCCAACCTTCTCCTCAAGGATCGTAAGGGAATGATGATCTCCGCTGCGAGGTCTCTGGCATCGGAACGGCCCGCGATGCGTCCTGATGTTCCCGATGCCGGTCTGCCGGACGCCAAGGAACTAGCGCACGACGACGTTCTGTTCAACTCGCTCTGCCAGTTCGATGTGCTCTACTGCCTGATCGCCCGCGCCGAAGGCTCGTACCATGGGGGTGGCTATCCGGCGTCGTCCGCGATGCATCAGTACCGGGCCGACCCAGCGTTCGTGCTGGTCGCGACGGATGCCCATGCTCGTACGCTCCTCTTTCCCAACTCGGTGGACGCACGGGTCGCGTCTGCCATCACGGAGGTCTTCGAGGCTGCCGAGCGAGAGTCCTTTTCCTTCGGCGGTCACTGGGACTCGCTGCCCCCTGCGGCTCAGCGTTTCGTGATCGAACACGGTGGGGGCCAACCGTGAGTTCACCTCTTTCTCCGCTGGCCATGCTCGCTACATCCATGCACGCTCAGCCGGGTGTCTACGCTGTCCTGCTCGGCTCCGGCGTCTCGACCGGCGCAGGAATGCCCACCGGCTGGGGAGTGGTCAAGGAACTGGTAAGGCGGCTGGCCGTTGCAGAGCACCCCGATGATCCAGCCTCCCTGGCAGCAGCACAAGCCGACCCGGAACAGTGGTGGCGAGGCAATCATGGAGGCGACCTCGGATACTCCTCGTTGCTGGAAGCGTTGGCTCCTACGCAGGCCGCCCGACAGGGGCTGCTTGCGTCCTTTTTCGAGCCGACTGACGACGACCGCGCAGCCGGAGTCAAGATGCCCAGCAAGGCGCATCGCAGCATCGCGCAACTCGTCAAGCGGGGTGCGGTGCGCGTCATCATCACGACGAACTTCGACCGCTTGATGGAGCAGGCCCTTGAAGGCGAAGGCGTCTCCGCTCAGGTCATCGCTCGACCCGAGGCGGTCAATGGCATGAGCCCGCTGGCCCACGCACCGGCGACCCTGATCAAACTGCACGGCGACTACAAGGACTTGGGGTCCCTGAACACTCCGGACGAACTGGCCGCCTACCCAACAGAGTGGAAGGTCCTGGTGAGCCAGGTTCTCGAAGAGTACGGCCTCGTTATCTCGGGCTGGTCAGCAGACTGGGACACGGCACTCGTCGCACTCCTGGAGGCAGCCAAGAGCCGTCGTTACCCGCTCTACTGGGATCAGCGCAGCAGTCGAGGCAGCACAGCCCAAAGTATTCTGGCCAACCGCAATGGGTCCGTGATCACGGCAGCCGACGCGGACTCCATGTTTGCGGACCTCGCCACGAGCCTGGATGCCTTGGAGAGGCTGGCCGAGCCTCCACTCACGACCGCAATCGCAGTTGCCAGGCTGAAACGCTATCTGCCTGATCCCGTTCACCGACTCGACCTACACGATCTAGTGATGTCCGCAACCGACGCGGTGGTCACAGGGGTCAACGACCAGCCTCTCAGCATCGCCGGGCTTGACGGGGAAGGCTTCCAGGCGGTTCTCGAAGATCACCGTGCCCGCTCCGAGCAGATGCTGCAACTGGCCGTCACTGGCATGTGGCACGACCCCGAAGGACACCACGACCGGCTCTGGATGGACGTTGTGAAGCGCCTGATCGACGCCGGGAGCATCAGGGCACTCGGAGTGCCTGTGCAGCAGGTACTTGAGCGGGCCCGCATGTATCCAGCACTGCTCCTCATGACATGCGCTGGGGTGGCGACAGTGAGCCGAGGACGGGAGCGCCTCCTCGTCCGTCTGGTGTCCGAGGTGCACGGCCACATGGACGTTGGCGTCAGCCTGGAGTTGCCCGCCTGCCAGATCGCTCACCCAGCCCGCGTCCTGAACGACGATTGGACCAACGACCTGCCCCGTTGGGGAGGCGGTAAGTGGACCTACCCCGTCAGCCACCTTCTCGCTGCGGAGTGCCGCGAAGTCTTCCGCGACCTGATCCCCCGGGACGATGACTACACGCGCACAGTCCACGGCTTCGAGTACCGGATGAGCCTCATGTACGAGGTCACCAACTCCTCGTACCGAGGCGCGTACCGGGCGATGCCAGGCGAGTTCGTCGGTGAGACAGGTTGGTCTTGGGATGATCGCGACATCCCCATCGCGGAAGAGACGTTTCGTGCGAGAGGCGACCGCGTTCAGGACTGGCCCTGGGTTGACCTCCTTGGCGGCCACGAGAAATACGACGACGCGCTAATCCAGCACCGCGACATCCTGAAGAAGTTCAAGTACCACAACATGCGTTGAGTGCTGGCGGGAGGACCAAGGCCGCTTGTAGTGGGGGCCCCCTTAGCGTCGGGATGCCGCGATCTCGCTCACGTGGAACACCACTTCGTGGCTCCGTTGCAGCGCTGGGGCGGCCATCCCCAGCATCCAAGCGGGCTGGTTCTTCGGGTGACTGAAGCCGTTGCGTAGTTCACGGCCCACATGGACCACTTCCGCGAGTTCGTCTGTGAGCAGTCCGTCCTGATGCGCCCGAGTGATCAAGGTCTTGAAGGACACCGAGTCACCGGCCCCCAGGACCCAGCGCAGCGTCGACTCGACGGCCATCAGCGACCAGGCCACACCGACGACGCTGAACTCCCAGACGAGCAGGCAGTGAGTGAACAGGTCGCGCGACACCCGTAGTTGCTCGCGAATCTCCGGGGGCGTGTGCTCGCTCACCGGCCAGGACGCCGCGACGGCGAACAGGTGATCTGGCATGGCAGGGAGGGGCTCGCCAGACGGCGACCAGCCGCCGAGCGTACCGACCGTCCTTGGGTCCTGCGGCTAGTCCATGAAGTCCATTGTGAACGGATCACCTCGGCGACAGCCCGTTACGCGGGCTCCGCCTGGGCTGGCTTGGCAGTCGAGCCGAGGACACAGCCCGGTTGGTCACAGGGTGGCAGCGTCGACTTGGAGTTGCTGGCGAGCGTCCTGTGCGCCGCCCAGACACGCTCCATGTCGACGGTTCCTAGGGCGTCGCGCATTGCCTTCAACGCGTTGTCCGAGTAGCGCAAGTGCTTGGTCCTCCCGAAGACGAACCGATGCGAGAAGTGGTCATCGTTGCTGTCGAGGCCGAGGTGACGACGGAGCGCCGTCGCGCCGCTGCGGCTCACCCCCGCCCGGTCGGCCAAGTCATAGGGACCCATGTAGAACTTCTTCTCCAGGTCCACAGTCCGGATCGCCGCTGAATCGACTGCTGGGTCGCTCGTGTACGTGACCGGCAAGCCGCCCGACTTGACCAACCGGACCTCTACCGTCAGCCCTGATCCGACGATGTTCGCCGCGTAGCCGGTTAGTTTGGGGAACACTTGGCTGCGGCTCTTCCCTTCCCTTATCCCTCGGGCCACGCGGCGTACATCGGTTTCGCTGACCTCGGCTGCGTCGGGATCGGCGAGGGCCTCAGTCGCGAGCAGGGCTCTGATTCTGGCATTGGCCTCAGCCGTTGCTCGGCGTCCTGGCTTCAAGAGTCGGGCGATCCGCTCGTGCTCGCGGTCGACCAGCAGGTCTAGGCCCTGAGGCGGTTCTGCACTGATCGGCAACACGCGCGCTGGTAGGTGATCGCCCAACCGCTCGCCGAAGACCCGGCACAGCAGGTCATCGAACAGAGTGACCGCCGACCGCACGTACAGGTAGAGAAGCCCCTCGTCCACGACCACGTACCAGTGCTGCTCCGCGTCGCGCAGCGAGTCGAGAGCGCGGATGGTGCCCGCTTCGTCGTCGCTGATCTTGATGCCATCGGTCTGCTGGCACTGCCGGATCGCGAGTTCCAGCGAGATCGACTTGCCACTGCGCTTGTCGAAGACTGGGACCCTCTTGGCCTCCAGAGCCGCCTTCAACAACATCTCGAAGGCATGCTGAAGGCTCAGCAAGACGCGCGTAATGCGTCCTTCGTCGTCCAGCGCGTTGAACGCGCCCACGCCGGTGCGCAAGGAAGCCAGGGCCTTCTGGCGAAGGACGCGCACGTTGTATGACTCGCGAGGCATGCCAGCAGGTTACGAGGCCAGGCCCGTCGCTGTGCGCTTTGCCCTTGCCAACGTGCTTCACAGAGCCGCCAGGGCCTGAATGCAGGTCGTGAGTACCCTCACGTTGAATCCGGAGTGGCCATAATTTGCAGGACGGGACTCTTCGCTGGTGCTACGTGAAAGATGGCCACCAACGCTGTGTCTGTTGGCCATCTTTCGTGTAGTCAAACAGTTCCAGCCTCGCATCACTCGCCCTTGGGTGGGCTTGCCCGGGGCGGTCGTGAGCAACCCTCAGTTCGCGCACCACAAACGCATCGAGCGCTCGAAGATGCGCGCGATGTCGTCCTCGGTCACCGGCACCGGGGCGACGGCCAGCAGGCGCTGCTGTCGCATCGTGCCGGCGACCAGGTCGTCGATATCGCCCGCGCCGAATCCGACCGCTGCCAGCCCGTTCGGTAGGCCGATGTCCGCCATCAGCGCGGCCACGATGCCCGGCAGGAAGTCCGCCGGGTCAGATGTCATCACCGCATCCGGATTCAGCAACCGGCCGGCGCGAAGGTGACGCTCGGGCGCTGCCGCGAAAGTGAATCGGAAAGCCTCGGGCGCCGTGAGAGCGACGGCCACCCCGTGCGGGACCAGCGCCTCCCCCTGCGGATAGTCCGCGGCGCGAAAGTCCTTGGCCTGCCCCGCAATCGGGTAACCGTTCGCGTGCGGGATGTGAACGCCGGCGTTCCCGAAGCCCATGCCTGCGAAGGTCGCCGCGAGTGCCATCTCCCCGCGAGCCTGGCGGTCGGACCCGTCGCGGACGCTGCGCCGGAAGGAGCCGGCCAGCAGGGCTAGCGCCTTCTCGCACCACATATCCGCGATCGGGTTCGCCCCGCAATAGGGCACGCGCTCCGCGGCTCGATGCCGCTCGAAGCCGGTGTAGGGCCGCGCGGGTGTAGCTCTCCAGCGCATGGCACAGGATGTCCAACCCGGTGGCCGCAGTCACACCGGTCGGCTGGGTCAACGTCAGCTCCGGGTCGACCACCGCCAGCGTGGGCCGCAACGCCTCATGCGATATTCCCGTCTTGACCGACAGCCCGATCACGTCCAGGACGCACACCGTCGTCGACTCCGAGCCGGTCCCCGTCGTGGTCGGCACGGCGATCAGCGGGCGCAGCGGCTCGATGGGCGACCGGCCAGCGCCGACCGGCCGGTTGACATAGTCGAGCAACTCCCCCGGGTTCGTTGTCAGTAGGTTGACCGCTTTGGCTGTGTCGATGCTCGACCCGCCGCCGACCGCGACATACGCGTCATACGGCCCGCCGTCACGCGCCCAGGCGATGGCGTGCCGCAGGCTGGCGTCGGTCGGCTCGATGTGCACGTCGTCGAAGAGTTCGCACTCGACGCCGTATGCCCGCATCTGCTCGGCGATGCGTGCCGGGGCCCCGGTCGCTGCCACCCCGGCATCGGTGATGAGCAGGGCCCGCTTCGCGCCCAGCTGGGCGATGTCGTAACCGATCTCGGCGGAGGCCCCGGCCCCGAGCTTGAGGCGGGGCGCGCCATACGTGAAAACGGACTCGGAGTTTCCGGGCGCGTTGACGGCCATCGGTCGCACCTCCCTTGGTGGCGGCGCCTGTAGCGTACGACTATGCGGGTGGACGCCGACACGATCGAGCAATGGTTCGCGGCTGCCGGCCCTCGAGAAGCGGACCTGCGTCGCATGGACGCTGCCATCACGGCATACGCCCCTGACATGGAGCGCGTCTTTAAGGACTGGAACTTCGGCGGGGCCGGCCTCGGCTACGGCCGCATCGACTATCGCACGAAGTCCTCCCCCACCCTCCAGCAGATCCCTGTCCTCGGACTCATGCCGCAAAAGCGGCACCTCGCTCTGTATGCCTGCGCGGTCATCGACGGTCAGTACCTTGCCGAGCGCTATCGCGAGCAGCTGGGCAGCGTCAGTTGCGGCAAGTCCTGCATCCGCTTCACGGCCTACGACAAGCTCGACGAGTCGGGTCTGGCGGCGATGCTCACCGATGTCAACGAGCGCTATCGCCGTGGAGACCATCTCTACGGCGTGTGACCCGTTCGGGGGACGCAACGTGGCATGCATCGCATCACATTCGTGCCTGCGGACGCGCGGGTAACACCACGTGCGGCCTAGCCTGAAAGAAAGCCGCACGGACTCGACGTTGCTGGTCAACGATGACCAGGAACAGGAGCGGGACAGATGCCTGACCAGGTCGAACTCATCACCTACTGCGATCGTTTGGGCGGCAGTCTGCCCGGCTTGAAGCAGGTCCTCGACGGGCCCCTCGCGGGCCTCTTCGGCGGTGTGCACATCCTGCCCTTCTACCGGCCGCACGACGGTGCCGACGCCGGCTTCGACCCGGCCGATCACACCGAAGTCGAGCCTCGCCTGGGCTCGTGGGCCGACATCCGCGAGATCGCGTCCGACTATCCGGTGACCGCGGACCTCATCGTCAACCACGTCTCCTCGGCATCACCGCAGTTCCAGGACTGGTTGCGACACGGCCCGGACTCCCCCTATGACGGGATGTTCCTGACCTTCGGCAGCGCCTTCCCCAAGGGGGCGACAGAGGCGGAGCTGATGATGCTGACCCGCCCACGACCGGGTCTGCCCTTCACGGTCTATGAGCAGGCCGATGGCACCAAACACCTGGTCTGGACCACCTTCACCGAGGAACAGATCGACATCGACGTCCGGGCGCCCCTGACCCTGCAATACCTGCAGCGGGTGCTCGATCTGCTCGCCGGGAGCAGTGTCAAGTGTGTCCGACTGGACGCTGTCGGCTATGCCGTCAAGTCACCCGGGCTGACCTCCTTCATGACCGAGGAGACCTTCGCCTTCATCCACCAGGTCAGCGACTGGTGCGCGGCCCGCGGTCTCGATGTCATCGTCGAGGTGCACTCCTACTTCCAGCGCCAGGTCGAGATCGCTGCTCAGGTCGACAAGGTCTACGACTTCGCCCTGCCCCCACTGGTGCTGCACGCCCTGACCGCGGGCGACGTCGCGCCGCTGCTGCACTGGTTCACCGTGCGGCCGACCAATGCCGTCACTGTGCTCGACACCCACGACGGGATCGGCGTCATCGATGTGGCCGAGGATGGCCACGACCCGGGCAACCCCGGCCTGCTGTCGAATGCCCAGATCACCACGCTTATCGAGGCGATTCACCGCAACTCCGGCGAGACCTCACTCTTTGCATCAGGTGGCGCCGCCTCGAATGTCGATATCTACCAAGTGAATTCGACCTTCTATGACGCACTCGGTGCCGATGACGGCAAGTACCTCCTCGCCCGGGCCATCCAGTTCTTCACGCCTGGGACCCCCCAGGTCTACTACGTCGGACTGCTCGCGGGCCACAATGACGTCGCCCTGCTCACCCGCACAAACATCGGGCGCGACGTCAATCGGCATTTCTACACCCGGCACGAGATCGCAGCCGCGCTGAACGCGCCCGTGGTGCGTGCCCTGTGCGCCTTGATCCGGATCCGGAACAGCCACCCGGCCTTCGACGGTGACTTCACGGCCGACGGCTCGGGCAGCAGCATCACCATGTCGTGGAGCGCCGGCGAGGACCGGGTCGACCTCGTCGGCGACACCGCGACGGGCGCGGCAACCATCGCGTGGACCTCACCCGACGGCGAGCACACGTCGCCGTTGCTCGCCCTGGCTGCTTCGCGTCCCTTGCTCCCCGTCGTCTAAGCGTCCCTGTCACTCAGTCGAGGAAGCGCGACGGATCGCCCGCCCCGACGCGCACCACCTCGGGCACGCCACTGGAGTAGTCGACCACGGTCGTCGGACGGGCCACGCACTCCCCGGCATCCAAGATCAGGTCGACGCTGTGGTCGAGTTCGTCCTTGACCAGCCACCCCTCGGTCATAGGCTCCTCCTCCCCCGGCAGGATCAAGGTGCTGCTGAGCATCGGTTCGCCGAGTTCGGCCAGGAGCGCCTGCACGATCGGCGTGCCGGGAATGCGCACGCCCACGGTCTTCTTCTTGGCCTGCAAGAGCTTTCGCGGCACTTCCTTGGTCGCCGGCAGGATAAAGGTGTACGGGCCCGGAGTTGCCGCCTTGACCGCCCGGAAGACCGCATTGTCGACGATCACGACATGACCCAGCTGCGCGAAGTCGCGACAGACGAGCGTGTAGTGGTGCTT
The DNA here is from genome assembly GCF_039531165.1 of Nostocoides vanveenii. Lineage (NCBI taxonomy): Bacteria > Bacillati > Actinomycetota > Actinomycetes > Micrococcales > Intrasporangiaceae > Nostocoides > Nostocoides vanveenii. Next base: position 61,325 of record NZ_BAAAPN010000034.1, read on the forward strand.
GTCGTCGAGCCGGCGGATCTCGCGGATCCGGTCCTTGGCCTCCTGATTGCCCATGGTCGCTCCGAGGGCATAACCGGAGTCGGTCGGATAGGCGATCAGGCCGCCGTCCCGCAGGACATCGACCGCGGCGCGGATCGCGCGCGGCTGGGGGTCGACCGGGTGGACATCGAGCAGGCGAGCCATGACGGTCAGCCTAGGGCGCGCAGTTCGGCCAGGCGCACCTGCAGGCCTGCCGCCACCGCGTCGATCTCGGCGACCTTGCTCCGAGCGGTCGTGCCACGAACGATGGTGACGGCCCGTGGACGCACGCCGAACGCGGCGGCGAGGGCACGGCATACGGCCTCGTTGGCGCGTCCGTCCACGGCGGGTGCGGACACCGCGACGACCAAGGCCTCCTCGCCCCACAGCCCACCGACTCGGGTCCGCGAGGCGCCAGGACGGACGCGGATGCTCACCTGCACACCCGTATTCTCGTCGTTCGTGGACTGCCGCTACTACGACGCGGGCGCGTGTCGCTCGTGCACGCTGATGGGCAGCCCGTATGCCGCGCAGGTCACCGCGAAGCAGTCGGCCGTGGCCGCCGCGCTCGCCCCCGCGGCCCCGGACGCCCGCTGGCTGCCCGCCGTCACCGGACCGGAGCAGGGGTTCCGCAACAAGGCCAAGCTCGTCGCCGGTGGCGTCCCTGGCCACGTGACGCTGGGCATCCTCGGCCCCGGCGGCGCAGGCGTCGATCTGCGTGGCTGCGGCCTGCACGAGGCCGCGATCGTCGCCGCACTCCCCCACCTCGCCGACTTCGTCGACACCATCGGCCTGATCCCGTATGCCGTGCCCACCCGCCACGGTGAGCTCAAGCATGTGGTCGTCACCGCCGCGCCGAGCGGTGAGCTGATGATCCGCTTCGTTCTGCGCAGTACCCACCAGGAGGCGCTCATGCGCAGCCGGCTGCCCCGTCTGCTCGCGGCCCTCCCCCAAGCTCGAGTCGTCTCGCTCAACATCCAGCCCAAACCGGCGGCCATCATCGAAGGTGACCGCGAAATCGTTCTCACGCAGGAAGATTCACTGCGTATGACGGTCGGCCCGGCCCCGCTCTATCTGCGCCCGGACGGCTTCTTCCAAACCAACAGCACGGTTGCGGCTGCCCTCTATTCGCAGGCCCAGGCCTGGATCGACGCGGCCGACCCGACGACCGTCTGGGACCTCTATTGCGGCGTCGGCGGCTTCGCCTTCGCCGCCGTCGCCCCGGGCCGACGCGTGGGCGGTGTCGAGATCGCCCCCGGTGCAATCGCCTCCGCGCGTCGCACGAGCGCCGAACTCGGGCTGACGCCACCGGCCCTCACCTTTGCCATCGGTGATGCCGCGCACGCCGCGGACACGCTGCCGGCTCCGCCCGACGTGGTCATCGTCAACCCGCCCCGCCGCGGCCTGGATCCCGATCTGCTCGCCCGGCTCGACGACGCGCCGGCCACAACCCTGATCTATTCCAGTTGCAACCCCGCGACCCTCGCGCGCGATCTCGCCGCACTCACCAGCTGGCGGGTGAGTCAAGCGCGGCTTTTCGACATGTTCCCGCAGACCGACCACCACGAGGTGGCCGTGGTCGCCCACCGGGTCTGATACCGCATCCGGCCTCAGTCGCCGGCGCCCAGTCCGGCGTGCTCCTGGCGCAGATCGCGCTTGAGGATCTTGCCGCTCGGATTCTTGGGGAGGGCGTCGGCGAAAACGACGTGCTTCGGTGTCTTGAACCCGGCCAGCACGGAGCGCGTATGCGCGATGACCGCCTCCTCGGTCAAGTCGGCCCCCGCCTTGGGCACGACCACCGCGGTCACCGACTCCACCCAGAGCGGATGGGGAATGCCGAAGACCGCGACCTCAGCCACGCCGTCGAGCAGGTAGATGGCCTCCTCCACCTCGCGGGAGGCGACATTCTCACCGCCCGATTTGATCATGTCCTTCTTGCGGTCGACGACATGGAGGTGCCCGTCGTCATCGAGGTAGCCCAGGTCGCCGGAGTGGAACCAGCCGCCGCGGAACGCCTCGGCGGTCTTGTCCGGGTCGTTGTAGTAGCCAAGGGTCGCGTGCGGGCTGCGATGCACGATCTCCCCGACGACGCCCGGAGCAACGGGCTGGTCGGCGTCGTCGACGACGATCGTCTCGACGTTCAACGACGCGCGGCCGGCCGAACCGGCATGCGCGAGCTGCTCGTTCGGGCGCAGGATCGTTGCCAGCGGCGCCATTTCGGTCTGTCCGTAGAAGTTCCAGAAGGAGACCTCGGGCAGTCGGTCCTGCAACTCCTTGAGCACCTCGACGGGCATCGGCGAGGCGCCGTAGTAGCCCTTGCGCAGCGATGACAGGTCCGCGCCGTCGAAGCCGGGGTGACGCAACAACCCGATCCACACCGTCGGCGGGGCGAAGTACTTCGTCACGCCCGCACGCTCGATGGTGGCGAGGATCGCCGCCGGGTCCGGCGCCGGCAGGAGCACACTGCTGGCCCCGAGATAGATGTCCGGGCCGAGGAAGCAGTCCAGTTGGGCGCAGTGGTAGAGGGGCAGGGTGTGCAGTTCGACATCGTCGCGATCCATGCCGCCGTCGGCGATGCAGCTGACGTACTGCCACAGCAGTGACCGGCTCGAGTGAAGCACGCCCTTGGGGCGGGATTCGGTGCCGGACGTATACATCAGCCGGATCGGATCGTCGTCAGCCACAACGACTTCGGGTGCCCGCGCCGTCCCGGAGAACCACGCGCCCGCGTCGATCCAGCCGTCCCCCGCACCCTCGGCCGCACCATCGCGTCCGGGTATGACCGCGGTGATCTCCACGCTGCCCCGCTCGGCGCGCGCGATCGCCTCCCGCGCCACCGGCAGGAAGCCGGCCTGCGCCACGAAGGCGCGCGCGCCGCTGTGGTCGAGGATGAACGCGATCTCCCCCGCACCGAGCATGAAATTGATCGGCACCAGCACCAGGCCCAGCCGCGCCGTGGCGAAGTTGAGCACCGCGAACTGCCAGCTGTTTCGGGAAACCAGAGCCAACCGGTCGCCGTGCCTCAGGCCGAGCTCGGCCAAGGCGGCGGCCCCCGCCTCGACGCGGGTCTCGAACTCGGCATACGTCAAGGCGACGTCGCCGTCGCTAACGGCGAGCTTGTCGGCATACCGCGCGGCGCTGCGGTGCACGAGATCCGCCAGAGCGTGGTGACGCATTCGTAGGACATCGTCGGCCACGGTCATGGCGTCCTCCTTCGAACTCAGCGAACTCAGCGGGGCAAGCTCATCGCAGCGCCGCGATGGCGGCGTCGTAGTCGGGCTCGGTGGTGATCTCGGGAACCACCTCGGTGTAGGCGACCGTGCCATCCGCGCCGACCACGACGACCGACCGGGCAAGCAGCCCGCGCAACGGCCCGTCGGACATGGTCACGCCATAGGCATCGCCGAAGTCGCTGCGGAAACTCGAGGCGGCAGTGACGTTTTCGATGCCCTCGGCCCCGCAGAAGCGGCCCAGCGCGAAGGGCAGGTCGGCCGAGGCGCAGACCACGGTGGTGTTTTCGAGGCCAGCGGCGAGCTGGTTGAACTTGCGCACGCTGGCGGCGCAGACGCCGGTGTCGACGCTCGGGAAGATGTTGAGCACGACGCGCCGGCCGGCCAGCCCGGCGAGCGTGACATCGCCGAGGTCGGTGCCGGTCAAGGCGAAATCGGGGGCGGGGGCGCCGACCCCGGGCAGGTCGCCGACGGTGTGGACAGGGGTGCCTTTGAATGCGGTATCAGCCATGCCTCTGTGTCTAGCACACCCCTGCGAGACCCGGCCGGCCACCCAGGAAGTTTCTCGGCTCTTCGCAGCAGGCACACGCGCAGTCCACAGGGTTGCCACAGGATCGGCCGAGAAAGTGAATCTTGTTGCCGGACAATCCGACCCGAGACAAGGACCAGGACATGATCGCCGTCGCCACCACGGACACCACCACCTTTACGGCCTACCGCTGGGAGGCGGGCACGCTCGTCGCGGCACAGCCGCGCCAGCGCGTTGGCGCCGCCCGCGGGCACGCTCCGAGCGCCGGCCACGCGGCCGCGGCCACGACCTCGGTCAGCCCCAGCGACCTGCCGACCCTCGTCTTTCTCGCGGACAGCTGAGCCCGAGCTCGGCCGGGCTCAGCCGTCGACGACCCACCAGGCCGAGAAGGGCGCCAGCCAGATATAGCCGTCGCCGCCGATCGTCACCGGATGCCGGTCGCCGAGCGCATTGACGGGGTTGACGAAGCCGATCCCTTCGAACTCCATCCCGGGGAACGGGCGCCAGTCCTCGGTGAGGTTGTAAAGGCACAGCATCGGCCCAGATGCGTGCCGGCGAAGCGTCGCGAGCACGCCTCGGTCGATGTGATCGCCGAAGACTCGGGAGTCCGCACCCGCGTGCAACTGCGGCAGCGAGCCACGAACGCGCGCCAGGTGCACCAGCCCCTGGAAGATCTTGCCGGTCACCGTCGTCAGGTCGTCGCGATCCTTGGCCACCTCCCAGTCCAACCGGGGCCGGTGAGCCCAGCGATTGTCGTCCTCGTGACCGGCCTCCGAGGCCCACTGCGGGTCGTTCAGCGTCCCGAGTTCGTCACCGGACCAGATCACCGGGATGCCGCCCCAGCCGTATGCCAGCGCATGCACCAGAAAGATCCGTGCCATCGCCGCCTGCGCGGCTTCTTCGTCCTTCGCGGCCGCCAGGCCGGCCAGCGACGCGGCGGTGCCGCTGGTGCGCTTGTCCCCCGTCGCCTCGTTGTACTGGAAGACCAGCCCGCGTCCCCACGAGCCGGCGACATCGCCGGCATACCAATCGGCGAGGAAGCGCCGGTGCAGAAAACCGTTGAGGCCGACACCCGCGGCATCCCGGTCGTCGATGGCCCAGCCGATGTCGTCGTGACAACGCGTGTAGGTGATCCAGGTCCCGGCCGCCGGGGTCTCGGGCAGGGCCCGCAGAGCCGCGCGCGCCAACTCCGCATCGCCGACAGCGGCCATCGACCAGCCCTGCACCATGAGGGAGTTGTGATAAGCCAGATCGCTGACCTTGCCGACGAAGTCGCCGACGCCGAGATACTGGATCAGATCGCGCGGACCCACGATCGCCTCGGCCTTGAAGACGACGCTCGGCGCGGCGATCCGCGCGAGCGCCCGCAGCACGGCGGTCAGGTCGTGCACCTCGGGCTGGTTCTGGCAGTTGGTGCCCATCCGCTTCCAGGTGAAGGCGATCGCGTCGAGCCGCAGCACCTCGACTCCCAGATTGGCGAGGTAAAGGATGATGTCGACATATTCGCCGAGCACGTCCGGATTGCCCCAGTTGACATCCCACTGCCAGGAGTTGAACGTCGTCCAAACCCATGCGTTGAGGTCGGCGTCGAAGGTGAAGTTGCCCGGCGCGAAGTCCGGGAAGACTTCCGGCAGCGTTGCTTCATATTGGTCGGGCAGCACGCGGTCGGGGTAGGTATAGAAGAAGTCGCGATAGCGCTCCTCCCCCGCCCTGGCGCGGGCGGCCCACTCATGTTCCAGTGCAACGTGATTGAGGACGAGATCCATCACCAAGGACATGCCCCGGTCACGCAAGGCATCGGCGAGGTGCTGCAGATCGGCGGTGGTGCCGAGGTCCGGACGAACCGAGCGGTAGTCGGCCACGGCATACCCGCCGTCGTTGTCACCATCGCGCGGCCGCAGCAGCGGCATGAGGTGGAGATAGGTGACGCCGAGCTCCTGCAGGTAGTCCAGATGTGACTCGACACCGCGCAGATCGCCAGCGAACCGCTCTGTGTAGCAGGCATATCCGACCATGTGGGGGTCCTGCAGCCAGTCCGGCGTCAGCAGTCGCTCCCGGTCGTGGCGGCACAGGGCCTCCGGTCGGTCCCGGTAGGCCCGCGCGGCCCGGATCACCAGATCGCACGCCAGGGCATCCGCATCTCGCTCGGCGCTGTAGAGATGATCGAGACTGGTCTGAATCACGACAAACCAGCGGTCGAGCCGCTGGGCAAACTCTTCCTGGCGATAGGGGTCGAGATCCGCGAGAACTTTTCGGGCGGCGGCATGGACCTGCTGGGGGGCGCGCTGCATACGCCTATCTAATCGGAGGGGGACACGCGGGCGCGAGGGGCCTTCCATCCTGTGACCACATCAGTCGATGGGGCTCTCCGGGTCGCTCAGGCGCATCGTCACCGGCGTCGGCACTTGCACGGTCCGGGACACCGTGCACAGGCGGTCGTGCGACATCGCCACTGCGCGCGGCAGCATCTCGCGGGCCCGGTCTCCGGCCTCGTCGTCCGGGAACCGGACGGTGAAGGTGACCTCGATGTCGGTGAGCCGATTGCCGCTCTCGTCGCGGATTTTGGTGCCGTTCGAGGTGACGTCGAAGGCCGTGGGCTCGGCCCGTTTGCCGGTGATCAGATCGACGTCGACGGCACTGCAGCCCGCGATCGCGGTCAACAACAACTCGACCGGGGTGAAGTCGCTGTCGTCGCCCGAACCGAAGGTGAGTTCGCCGCCACGGGGGTTGCGGGCGGCATACCGGCCGGATGCGATGCGGGTGAACTCGACGGACCGGGCGCCGAGACCGGGGCCGGTGCGCTCCTCACCGACCGAGGTCACGCGTGCACCGACCACGTATGCACGGGGGCGTTCGTGTGCACATTGGCGGCGTACCGCTCCAGCATGGTGGCGAGGGCGGTGGGCCGGTCGAGCCCCGAATCCTCCAGCTTCGCGACCACTTGGGTCTGCCAGGTCGCTCCGTTCATGCCCGTGGTGCACCGGCCCTCGATCACGGCCAGGTAGCGGTCGCGGACGGCCTGCGAGACACCCCAGTCGGCCAGGCCCTGGTGGGCCAGGGGTAGCAGGTGCCGAAGGATGAGCTCGTCCACGGGGACCTCGCCGTAGCCCGGCCAGTAGATGCGCGCGTCGATGCCGTCGCGGGCGCACCGCTGGAAGTTCTCCTCGGCTGCGGGGAAGCTCATGCGCGACCAGACCGGGCGGTCCTCGGAGGCCAGCACCCGGACGCAGCCGTAGTAGAAGGCCGCGTTGGCGAGGACGTCGATCATCGACGGGCCCGCGGGGAGCACGCGATTCTCGACCCGCAGGTGGGGACGACCGCCGGCGGTGTCGTAGATCGGCCGGTTCCAGCGGTAGATCGTGCCATTGTGCAGGCGCAACTCGGCGAGGGTCGGAGCGATGCCCTGGTCGAGCTGGCGCATGGGATCCTCGTCGCTGCATTCGGCGAGCAGCGCGGGGAAATAGCGGACGTTCTCCTCGAAGAGGTCGAAGATCGAGGTGATCCAGCGCTCCCCGAAGAAGACGCGGGGGCGGACGCCCTGGTTCTTCAACTCGATAGCCCGGGTGTCGGTGGCCTGCTTGAACAACTCGATCCGCGTCTCGGCATGCAGTCGCTTGCCGAAGAAGAACGGCGAGTTCGCGGCGAGCGCGAGTTGGGGGCCGCAGATCACCTGGGCGGCGTTCCAATAGGCGGCGAAGTCGGACGGGGCGACCTGCAAGTGCAATTGCACCGAGGTGCACGCGGATTCGGGCGCGATGGTGTCGCTATAGGTCGAGACCCGCTCCCCCGTGGGGCCTTCGATGTCGAGGTAGATGTCCTCGCCGCGGGCATAGAAGATCGAGTCGTTGAGGGCGGCATACCGGTTGTTGGCGGTGATCCAGTCGCCCGCGAAGTGTTCCGGCATGATCGTCGGCAGGATGCCGATGGGCACGATGCGCGAGCCGGTGGTGCGCGCCTTGGTCTCGGCCTCGTTCAGCGAGCGGCGCAGATCGCCCTCGAGTTCGAGCGCGGCGTCGCCCGGCAGCGGCCGCGGGCTGACGTTCATCTCGATGTTGTATTGCGCCAGCTCGGTCTGGAAGTCCGGGTCGGCAATGGCCTCGAGGACTTCGAGGTTGGCGAATCGCGGCTGGAAATGGTCGTCGACGAGATTGAGCTCGATCTCCATCCCGGTCATCGGCCGCTCGAAGTCGAACTGGCTGTCCGCGAGCATGCGTTCGAAGACGTCGAGATTCTGGCGGACCTTTTCGCGGTACCGCTGGCGTTCCTCGCGGGTATAGCTCTTCGACTCGACTTCGACGCCCATTGGCACACCCAACCACATCTGCAGGCGCCTGTGCGGGACCGCTCGCAGCCGGACGGATCAGGCAACACGCGCCCACCCTCCGAGGGGTTGTCGGTGCTCCCACCTAGCCTGAAAACCATGCGGGCCCTGCACACCTCCGACTGGCACCTGGGCCGGGCGTTCAAGAACGTCGGGATGCTGGGTGTGCAGGCGCGCGCGCTCGATCAGCTCGTGGAGGTCGTGCGGTCCGAGCGGATCGAGGCGGTGCTCGTCTCGGGTGATGTCTACGACCGCGCCGTGCCCGCACCGGACGCGGTGAGCCTGCTCTCGCAGACCCTCGAGCGACTCGTCGACGCCGGTGCGCGCGTCGTCGTGAGCAGCGGCAATCACGACTCGGCCACCCGGTTGGGCTTCGCGTCGGCCCTGCTGCGCCCGGCCGGCGTGCATCTGGCGACCGCACTCGATGACATCGGCCGGGGCGTCGAGATCTCCGGCGTGACGATCTACCCCATCCCGTATCTCGAGCCCACTGTGTGTGCGGACCACCTCGGCGCGACCGAGCGCACCCACGCCGCAGTCATGCGGGCCGCGATCGCCCGCGTGCGCTCCCGGCATCGCGGCGGGCCGTATGCCGTGCTCGCGCACGCGGTCGTCACCGGTGGGCAGGGGTGTGAGTCGGAGCGCGAACTCGCCGCGGGCGGGCTGTCCGCCATCCCGGCGCGCGTGTTTGCCGGGGCGGCCTATGTCGCGATGGGCCACCTGCACGGCCCCCAGCAGCTGACGCCGAGGGTCAACTACAGCGGATCACCGTGGGCGATGTCCTTTGGCGAGGCCACCCATTCCAAGAGTTGGACTCTGGTGGACATCTCGACGTCCGGCGAGGTGCGCGTCGCGCGCGCGCCGGTCCCGGTCGACCGCCCGCTGGCCCGTCTGCGCGGCCGGTTGGCCGACCTGCTGGCCGACCCACGGCATACGGCCGCGGAGGCTGCCTGGTGCTCGGTCGTGCTGACCGATCCGGTGCGACCGCTGGGAGCGATGGATCGGCTCCGGGCCCGCTTTCCGCATGCCATCGAGCTGACCTTCGAGCCGGCCGGCAGCGTGGGTGCCCCGATGACGTATGCCCGCCGAGTCCAGGACCGCACGCCACTGGACGTGTGCTGCGACTTCGTCAGCCACGTCCGCGGTGGGGCCGGGGCCGATGCCGCCGAGCGGGAGTTGCTATCGAGCGCCGTGGAGGCGGCCCGCAGGGACCGCGCGGTTCGTGAGGACGAGGGCGTGGCTGCCGGTGCGAGGACGGCCGAGGCCTCGTGAGACTCCACGCTCTGACCGTCGACGCCTTCGGGCCCTTCGTCGGGCCACAGCACGTCGACTTCGACGATCTCGGATCGGCGGGGCTCTTCCTGGTGCACGGACCGACCGGGGCGGGCAAGACCAGCGTCCTGGACGCCGTCTGCTTCGCCTTGTTCAGCGATGTCCCCGGCGCCCGGGCCAGCCGCGGCTTGCGCGCCGATCTGGCGGCCGCGGATCGCCCCACGGCCGTGACGCTGGAGTTCAGCAGCGCCGGCCGGCGCTTCCGGGTCGCCCGGTCACCGGAGTACGTCCGGCCCAGTCGTCGCGGCACCGGGATGACCAAGGCGCCGGCCCGCGTCGTGCTCGATGAGCGCATCGACGGAGCGTGGGCGGTCCGGTCCACACGGATCGACGAGGCCGCCGACCTGATCAAGGACGTCGTCGGGATGGGCTTGGCCCAGTTTCAGCGCGTAGCTCTGCTCCCCCAGGGGCAGTTCGCCGACTTTTTGCGCGCGGAGCCGCGCGATCGCCACCAACTCCTCACGGCGCTGTTCGACGTCGCCACCTACGAGGATGTCGAGACCTGGCTCGCGGACGTTCGACGCAGCCATACCGAGCAGGTCACCGCGCTGACCCTCGAACTCGGCTACCGGGTCCGCGCGCTCGCGGACCTGTGCAGTGGGCTGCCGGGCGCGGACGGCGACGACTCGCCTGCGGGTGACCGGTCGATGCTCACGGCGACCGCCGTGGAGCAGTGGGCCACGCTCGGACCGGAGTTGCTCGCGCGTCTGGAGGCAGCAGCGACCCAGGCGCTCGGCGATGCCGAGCAGGCCGCCAGCCACGCGATGCAGTGCCAGAGTCGGCACGACGAGGCCGTTGAGATCGCGAGGCAGGTGCGCCGCGGTGCCGACGCGACCGCCGCGTTGGCTGCACTGGTCACCCGGTCCGAGCAGATCGATCGCGCGCGCAACCGGCTGCATCAGGCCACCCTGGCCGGTGAGTTGCGCGGCGAGTTGGCCAGCCTGGTCACCGCCGAGCAGGCTCGTGCCCGTGCCGCGAGCCAGGCCGATTCGGCCGCTCAGGCGCTCGCGCAGGTGCTCGTCCGCCCGGTCACCACGGGTGAGATCGCGCGGCTGGCCGCCGAGGAGCCCGAGCTGGGCACCCAACTCGACGGGATCCGCACCGCCCTCGCCGACGCACGCACGGCCCGCCGCACCCGAGACGAGGCGGTGGCCAGGCTCGCCGAAGCCCAGGCCCGGAACGCGCACAGCACATCGCGCCTCGCGGCGGCGGCCGAGCGCCACACGGTCCGTGCCGACGAGCAGGCAAGACAGCGTGCCCTCGCCGACGACCTCCTGCCCGCCCAGGCGTCGCACGCGCAGGCGACCCGCGTACACGCGCTCGTGACGGACCTGATCCGCTGCTTCGGGGCCCTGGATGTGATCGTGCCCGACCTGCTCACCGCGCGCGAGGCCCACGTCCAGGCACGCGAGGAATTGGTGTGCCAGCAGGAGCGACGGCTGAGCGACCTTGCGGCTGAGCTGGCGACCCGGCTGACGCCCGACTCGCCGTGCCCGGTCTGCGGGTCGGGCGTGCATCCCCAACCGGCCCCGCCGGCCACCGGGTGGTCGCCGGAGGACCTGGCGGCGACAGAAGCGGCCGTCGACGCGGCAGCCGCTCGAGTGGGAGGGCTCGATCGCGAGCGGCACGCCACCGAGGCGATTCGCGATCGATTGCTCACTGATCTCGCGTCCGAGCTCGAGGCTCCGCCGCCGGCGGGGATCGGGCCGTGGCAGGCGATGCTGATCGCGCAGGCGACAACTCTTCGGCAGCTGAGCACGCGGGCCGCCGTAGCCGCCGACGCCGCGGCGACGCTGCCGGCGCTGGAGGCACAGGGCGCTTCCGATCAGCAGGAAGCCGAGCGTTTGGCGCTCGCCGCCGCCAGGGCGGAGGCGAGTCTTGCGGACGCCCAGGGTGCCGCCGACTCGGCGGCCGTTCACCTGAACGTCGCGATCGACCAGCTCGGCGATGCCGTCGCCGATCATGCCCGCGGCTGCCCGTGCCGGCCGGGCGGCGACGGGCCGGCGGCGGCGACGGATAGAGCCGTCGCCGTGCTCAGGGCACATCAGCGCTACGCTGCCGCACTCCACGAGGCTCACTCCGCCGAAGGCGCTGCGACCTCGACCGCGGACGCCCTGAACACCGCTGCGGCCGCCTTTGCGCTGGCTCTCGCAAGCTCCGGTTTCGGCGATCGAGCGAGCCTCGAAGCGGCGCTGCTCCCGGCCGCGGACTGCGCCCGCCTGCAGACCCAGATCACCGCTCATGATCAGCAGGTGGCGATCAACCGGGCCACCCTGGACGACCCGGAGGTCGCAGCGGCGCTCGCCCGGCCGCAGGCCACGAACCCGGAGATGACCGGTGCGGCCCTGACAACGGCTCGGGAGGCCGCCATGTCCACCGATCGGGCACGTCACGACACCGAGCGGATCGCGCACGCGGCTCGGGCTGCGGTCAACGCCGTACTCGAAGGCGCCGCCTCCGTGACCGATGCGCGCGGCGAGTCGGCCCGCGTCGCCGCCCTGGCCGATCTGGCCGGTGGCACCTCGCCAGACAACACACTGCGGATGCGACTGTCGACCTTTGTGCTCGCGTCGCGGCTGGAGCGGGTGGTCGATCTGGCCAACGAGCGGCTGCGACTGATGGGCGACGGACGCTTTCAACTCGAACACGACGACTCGCTGGCCGGCCGTGGCGCCCGCAGCGGGCTCGGGCTGCGCGTTCGTGACGCCTGGTCGGGCACGACACGCGCGCCGTCCAGCCTCTCCGGCGGCGAATCCTTCATCGCCTCGCTCGCCCTCGCTTTAGGCCTGGCCGATGCCTTGCGCGAGAGCGTCGGGGGCATCGAGCTACAGACTCTTTTCATCGACGAGGGCTTCGGCGCGCTCGACGAGGCGAGCCTGGACGATGTCCTCGGGGTGCTGGATGCGTTGCGCGACGGCGGCCGCGCGGTCGGTGTGGTCAGTCACGTCCCGGAGTTGCGCGACCGCATTCCGGCGCAGTTGACCGTGACGAAATCGCCGCAGGGGTCGACGCTCGCCACCACGACGACTCTCGCTGCGACCGCCTGATCAGGCGAAGTCCTCGATCGGGGGGCAACTGCACATCAGGTTGCGATCGCCGTAGGCGCCGTCGATCCGGCCGACGGGCGGCCAGTACTTCTGGCCGGCATGCCCGCCCGGGAAGACCGCGCGTTCGCGGTCGTAGGGGTGGGTCCACTCTCCGACGATCGCCGCGGCCGTATGCGGTGCCTGCCGCAGCACGCTGTCGGCGACCGGGACCAGGCCGTCGATGACCTCCTGGATCTCGGCCCGTATGGCCAGCATGGCCGCGCAGAAGCGGTCGATCTCGCCCAGATCCTCCGACTCGGTCGGCTCGACCATCAAGGTGCCGGCCACCGGGAAGGACATGGTCGGCGCGTGGAATCCGTAGTCGATCAGCCGCTTGGCGACATCGTCGACAGTGACGCCGCTGATCCTGGTCAACTCGCGCAGGTCGAGGATGCACTCGTGGGCCACGAGCCCGTCGGTGCCGCTGTAGAGCACGGGATAGGCCTCGCGCAGGCGGGCCGCGATGTAGTTCGCGTTGAGGACGGCGATCTGGGTGGCCCGCGTCAGCCCCGCGCCCCCCATCAGCCGGATGTAGGCCCAAGAGATTGCCAGGATGCCAGCCGACCCGAATGGTGCCGCCGACACCGGCTCCCCGTGCCGCTCGGGCAGTTCGGGGTTGCGCGGCAGGTGCGGTGCCAGGTGCGCCCGAACCCCGACCGGGCCGACGCCGGGCCCGCCCCCGCCGTGGGGGATGCAGAAGGTCTTGTGCAGGTTCAAGTGCGAGACATCGCTCCCGAATCGGCCCGGGCGGGCCAGGCCGACGAGGGCGTTGAGATTTGCGCCGTCGACATAGACCTGACCACCGGCGTCGTGCACCAAGGCACATAGGTCGCCGATGGTGTCCTCGTACACGCCGTGGGTGGAGGGATAGGTGACCATGATCGCGGCCACCGACTCCCGGTAGTCTTCGAGCTTGACCTTCAGGTCATCCATGTCGACATTGCCGGAGATCGGGTCCGTCGCGACGACGACGACCTTCATCCCGGCCATCACCGCGCTGGCGGCGTTGGTGCCGTGCGCACTCTGCGGGATCAGGCAGATGGTTCGGTGCGCTTGACCATTGGCTCGGTGGTAGTCACGGATGGCGAGCAGCCCGGCGAGTTCACCCTGGGAGCCCGCGTTCGGCTGGACGGACACCGCGTCATAGCCGGTGATCTCGCACAGCCAGCCCTCGAGTTGCGCAATGAGCTCTCGATAGCCCGCCGTGTGCGCCGACGGGGCGAAGGGGTGGATGTCGGCGAACTCCGGCCAGGTGACGGCCACCATCTCGGTCGTGGCGTTGAGTTTCATCGTGCACGAACCGAGCGGGATCATGCCGCGATCCAGGGCAAAGTCCTTGTCCGCGAGCCCCCGCAGGTAGCGCAGCATCGCGGTTTCACTGCGGTGGCGGTGGAAGGTCGGGTGGGTGAGGTACTCCGAGGTCCGCTGTAGGGCTTCGGGCACACCGGGCGCCGCATCGGCCTTTCCGGCGGGACTGGACCCGAAGCACTCCAGGACCGCGGCAATATCGGCGTCCGTCGTCGTCTCGTCGACGCTCACACTCACCAGGTCCTCACCGGCCCGGAACAGGCTGATCCCCCGGCCATCGGCGGCCGCGACGATGGCGTCGCCCCGGCCGGGGACGACCGCGGTCAGGGTGTCGAAGAAGTGATCACCGGCGAGTTCGATGCCGTCCCTGGTCAGGTGGGCCTTGAGCGCCATCGCCTTGTCGTGGACGCGCTCGGCGATCGCCTTCAGGCCGTGGGGGCCGTGGTAGACGGCATACATCGAGGCCATGACGGCGAGCAGCACTTGGGCGGTGCAGATATTCGACGTCGCCTTTTCGCGGCGGATGTGCTGCTCGCGGGTCTGCAGGGCGAGCCGGTATGCCGCGTGGCCGGCGCTGTCGACCGATACACCCACCAGCCGCCCGGGCAGGGTGCGCTCCAGTCCCTTGCGGACGCTGATATAGCCCGCGTGCGGACCGCCGAACATCATCGGCACACCGAAGCGCTGGCTGCTGCCGACCGCGATATCGGCGCCCCACTCCCCCGGCGGCACCACGATCGTCAGCGCCAGCAGGTCCGCGGCGGCCGTTATCAACGCACCGGCCTCATGGGCAGCGGCGGCCAGGTCGCGATAGTCGCGCAGTTCGCCGCGGGCATCGGGGTATTGCACCAGCACACCGAAGACGTCACGCCCGTCGGTCGCGTCCACCAAGGCGGCCGTGGTCCTCACGTCGCGAAGGTCCGCCACCACCACCGCAATGCCGATGGCTTCGGCGCGGGTGCGCACCACATCCAGCGTCTGGCCGAAGATGCGCTCGTCGGCGAGCAGCACGCCGTCGGGGATTCCGCGGACCGACCGATGCATCAAGGCCATGGCTTCCGCGGCGGCTGTCGCCTCGTCCAGCAATGACGCTCCGGCCGTGGCCAAGCCGGTCAGGTCGGCGATCATCGTCTGAAAGTTGACGAGGGCCTCGAGCCGGCCCTGGGAGATCTCGGGCTGGTAGGGCGTGTACGCGGTGTACCACGCCGGGTTCTCCAGGACATTGCGGGCGATGACCGGCGGCGTGATCGTGCCGTAATAGCCCTGCCCGATCATCGAGCGGGTGACGACATTGCGGCCGGCGAGATCACGCAACTCGCCGATGACCGCGTGCTCATACTCGGCCGGGGCGATCGCTAGGACCGTGTCGCTGCGGATCGCCCGCGGAATGGCCCGATCGCACAAAGCATCGAGGCTGCTCTGCCCGACGACACCGAGCATGCGCTCCAGATCGCTTTCGCGCGGACCGATGTGACGGGCGGCGAATTCGGGCAACACACTCACGACGACTCCCTGAAATGGACGGCGCTGTGAGCTTACTTGCCCGCGACCTCAGGGCGTGTCCGCCGGCCTTCGGGGTCAGCCGATGCGCGCGGCCCGCCGAGCCCGCAGCTCATCCTCGGGGTGCTCGGCCGGCTCGTCGGTCGACTCCTCCCCGGGCAGGTGCGCCAGGGAACCCTCGACCTCCTGCCAGACCTTGCCCAGGGCGATCCCGAAGACGCCCTGCCCGCCCTGCAGGAGGTCGAACATCTCGGTCGGTGACGTGCATTCGAAAACAGAGGCACCGTCGCTGAGCAGCGTCACCTGAGCCAGGTCGTCGACGCCGCGAGCGCGTAGGTGCTCGATCGCCAGCCGGATCTGGTGGAGCGACACCCCGGTATCGAGCAGGCGCTTGACGACCTTGAGGACCAGGATGTCGCGGAAGCCGTAGAGCCGTTGCGACCCGGAGCCCGAGGCCGGCCGAACCGACGGCTCCACCAGGCCGGTCCGGGCCCAGTAGTCGAGTTGCCGGTAGGTGATGCCCGCAGCCTTGCACGCGGTCACCCCGCGGTAGCCGATATGCCCATAGGGGTCGCTTAGGTCGTCGAAGAGCGCGTCCTGGGTGACCTGCGGCGACGCCGGCAGCTGGCCACGTTCGTCGGCACCGCTCACGCTTCCTCCTGATGGCGACCTATCGGTTCGTTGTCGTCTTCGACGGTAGGCCTGTGAACGGGCGTGGTCAACGACATCGCGCCAGCGCCGATCGGCGTGTCGCTCCATCGGAGGTAACGATTTAGACCCTCAATGTCAACATAACCCTTAGACCACATCCGTCACACCATTCACTTAGGTGTCAAAGTCTTCCGGCGAGATGTGATCCAGAAACTCCTTGAACTTCTCCACCTCGTCATCGGTCTCTTCCGCCAGCGTGATGCCGCTCTCCGCCAGCAGATCCTCGGTGGTGACCACTTCGGCACCGGTGCGGATGGCCAGGGCGATGGCATCGGAGGCGCGCGAGTCGATCTCCACCCCGCTGCCCAGCACGAGCGTGGCGTAATACACCCCGTCGTCGATACGCTCGATGCGCACCGTCCGCAACTCGTCCCCGAGGGCCGTGACGACATTGACGAGCAGGTCATGGGTCAGCGGACGCGGCGGCACGACCCCCTGCTGCGCATAGGCGATCGCGGTGGCCTCCGCAGCCCCGATCCAGATCGGCAGATGCCGGGCTCCGTCACGCTCGCGCAACAGGACAATGGGCTGGTTGGTGGGCATTTCGACCCGCACACCCAGGACGTCGAGCGGCTTCACGCGTTCACCGTACCCCGGCGACCACACCGCTCAGCCGCGACGCCCCAGCTCGTCCTTGACCAGGGCCGTATGAAGCCCCAGACAGGCGAGCGCGACCGAGGCGGCATCGGGGCTGCTTGCCCCGGCGGCCGCGTAGTCGACCAGCCCCACCTCGCGTTCCGCGGCCGTACGGAAGACCCGCAGATGACGCGCCTCGATGCCGAAGCGTCCGAGATCGGCAGCTGCCGAGGCGATCCGGGCGGACTGACCGCTGAAATGGCCATCCTTGTCGGCGCGCAGCATCGAGTAGGACACCAACTCCTCGATCAGCTCTCGCGAGGCGCCCGAGGTGCGGGCGAGCTCGGCGAGGGTCAGGCGCGCATCGACCGCATCGCGCAGCGACTCGGCGGCCGGAAGGTCGGGGTCCGTGGTGACGGCCGGCGGCTCCGGTGTCGACCCCGCTGGGGCACCGAGGTCGACGCTCAGCCCACGATCCATGCCGTCGAGGGCCTCGCGGATCACCTTCAATGGCCAGAAACGGTCGCGCTGGGCGCGCAGGACGAAGCTCAACCGCTCGACATCGTGATCGGCATACAGGCGATAGCCGGACGGAGCCCGCTGCGGGGTCAGCAGGCCCTCGGCCTCGAGGAAGCGGATCTTGGAGATGCTGACATCCGGGAACTCCTCGCGCAGGGCATCGAGGACGGCGCCGATCCGGCGGAGGGCCATGGGTGGGCTCAGCCGCGGGCTTGGCGGAACACCAGGCGGAACTTGCCGATCTGGACTTCGTCGTGGTCCTGCAGGGCCACCTCGTCGACACGCTGGCGGTTGACATAGGTGCCGTTGAGCGATCCCACATCCCGGATCACGAAGCGGTCGTCCTCCCAGCTGAAGACGGCGTGCTTGCGTGAGACCGTGACATCGTCGAGGAAGATGTCGCTGTCCGGGCCGCGCCCGGAGGTGACCTCCGCATTGTCGAGCAGGAACCGGGCACCGGCATTGGCGCCGTGTTGCACGATGAGCAAGGCGGTGCCGGGGCGCAGGGCATCGATCAGCCCCAGATCCTCGCGGGAGAGCCCGGGGTCGGGATCGGACCAGTCCGGCCCGCCACCGGTGGCCGGGAGGCGCTGGGTGGACGGGCCGAATCGTAAGACATCCTCCGGCGGTGGTCCGTCCGGGTTCGACGTCGCGTCGCTCATGATGGGCCTCCTCGGGCCGGGACTGGCGGTGGTTCAGGCGAGATTGTCGCGGTAGCCAGCCGCGTCCATCAGCGCTTCGATTTGAGCGGCGTCGCCGGCGGTCATCTCGTAGACCCACCCCTCGCCGTACGGATCGGTGTTGAGCAACTCCGGTGCACCGTCGAGGGCCTCGTTGACCGCGGTGACCGTGCCGCTCAGCGGGGAGTACAAGTCGCTGACCGACTTGGTCGACTCGATCTCGCCACAGGCATCGCCCGCGGTGAGGTCGGCTCCAACGGTCGGCAAGGTGACATAGACGACGTCGCCGAGCGCATCCTGCGCGTATGCCGTGATGCCCACCCGAACGGTGTCGGCCGCACCCAGACGCACCCACTCGTGCTCAGGGGTGTAACGCAGATCTTCGGGGTAGTCGAACTCCGTCATGGCAGCGGCTCCTTCGTCGTCGGTCTGTGTCAACCCTAATGTGCCCAAGACGCAGCTTCCGCCGCTAGCCCGAGGTCGGTGACGGTGAGGGTACCGGCTCGGCGAATCGCGGTGTGCTCGGGGTGACCACGGCCGTGATCTGCACCGACTCGACAGGCACGATGGTGACCTCACCGCCGGCATTACGCACCGACTCCTGCACCCCGCCGGGGATGCCCATCGCCGAGGAGAGCGTCTGGGCATCGCCGATGACCAGGAAGGTGTAGGGGGCGCTCACGCTGGTGCCGGACACGCTGACGGCGCCGTCGCTCTCGGTGAAGAAGGTCTGGGCGACCACGCGGACGTCGCCGATTTGGACGACCTCCGCCCCCGCGTCCCGCAGCTCCTGCAGGGTGTCGAGCAGGAGGGTTGCACCGACCTTGCCCTGCGGATCGGTGATCGTCATCTTGATGCCCGGTCCCTGCGCCGGGACGGTGCCCGCGAGGATCGCCAGCGAATCCGCACGTGACTTCGTCAGAGCCAAGGCGGCGGCCTCGCTGTCGGCGCCGCTGGCGAGCCGGTCCTGAGTGCGCTCCAACTCCCGCAACTGGACGCCGAGGCGGACCCCCTCCTGGGTGACGGTGTCGAGGATCCCGACGAGATCCTGCTCGCGCAGCGTCTCAAGGCCCTGGCTGCGCGTCTGACGTACCTGCGTGGCGATGGCGAATCCGAGCAGCAGCGCCAAGCACAGCGCCAGCAGATTGGCTCGGGTCGGCCGCGGACCGCCCATCCGGATCAGGCGACGCCAGGCGCCTCGGTCGTCGCCGGCCGGCGGGGTGGGCGGCGCACTCGCGGAGTCGTCGATCGGCATACGGGATCAGGCGTGGAAGAGGTGGCGGCGGATGGCGGCCACGTTGGAGAAGATGCGCACGCCGAGGACGACGACGACGCCAGTGGACAGTTGTGAGCCGACGCCGAGTTGATCGCCGAGGAAGACGATCACCGCGGCGACCACGACATTCGACAGGAACGAGACGACAAAGACTTTGTCGTTGAAGTTGCCGTCCAGCACAGCGCGAATGCCGCCGAAGACCGCGTCGAGGGCCGCGATGACGGCGATGGGCAGGTAGGGCTGCAGCCAGAGCGGCACGTCCGGTTTGACGACGAGGCCAATGAGGATGCCGGCCACCAGGCCGAGAGCGGGGATCACGAGCTGCCTTCTGTCGGTCGGTGGGCGCGTTCGGTGGCCGGCACGGGCGCGCCCGGGAGGGTCACATCGCCTTGGGTGGAGATGTCGGAGCGGATTCCGTAGTTGTCGGTCAAGGATTTCACGTATGCCGCGCCCAGGCCCGCCCCGAAACGCGCCAGCAGCGTGTCGGGGTCACCGATCGCCACGATCCGGTAGGGCGGCACGAGCGGCCGGTAGTTGACGAGGATCGCGCTCCCGGCAAAACGGATGGGCGATCTGGCGGTCAGCCGCTGCCCGTTGATCGCGATGGCCTCGGCGCCGGCTTCCCACAGGGCGTTGGTGACGATGAAGACGTCCCGCGAGAGCACCGTGCCGGTGGTTCCGTCGGACCCGCTCGCCGCCGTCGCGGCGTCATCGAGGGTGACGGTGATGCCGGGACCGTGCACGGCCTCGATCCCGGTGGTCAGGCGGAGCTTGTCGATCTCGCCGGACAGGCCGCTCAGTTGCGCCCGCGACAGAGCGGCTCGTTCCAGCGTGGCGATGTCGCGGGCGCGCTCCTGGATCGCCCCCGAACGCTCATCGACGAGAGTGCGATGAGCGTCGATTTGGGCGATCAGATCGGCGCGGACTTTGGCGCCCGCGACCTGATCCGTGCGCAAAGTGGTCGAAGCCAGGGCAAGAAGCAGGCCGATGAGCATCGCGGTAACGACGACGACCGGGGTGCCGACCGGGGTGGCCCCGGGCAATCCGGCGCGTTCGCGGCGCGCGGCGGCCGCGGCATACGCCGGGTCTTGGGGACGCTCGATCATCGCGGTGATCAGCGTCATGGACTCATCGACGCGCCGCGTCGTGGGGGCGGTCATACGGGAGAGCTGCGGGCGGCGCGCAGGTAACGGCGCAGTTGCGCGGCATACATCAGACCGGCGACCCAATAGAGCACCACACCCCACCAGGCGAAGCCCCAGCCGATCGGGCGGGCCCAGGTGGCGGGAGTGCCCGTGCCGTCGGCGAGCAGCAGCAGGGGGAACGCATAGAGCAGATTGAAGGTCGCGGCCTTGCCGACGAAATGCACAGGCAACTCACGCAGGCCGCGGGTGCGGGCGATGAGGAGCAATACCGTGAGGAAGACCTCGCGGCCGATCAGGACCACGACCAGCCACCACGGGATGATCTCGCGCCAGGCCAGCCCGAGCAGCGTGGTCAGAATGTAGAGCCGGTCGGCGACGGGATCGAGGACCGCACCCAGATTCGAGACCAGTCCGAAGGAGCGGGCGATCTTCCCGTCGAGGTAATCGCTGATCCCCGAGCCCATGAGCACGAGCAGCGCGAGCCCGTCGCGATGGGTCAGGATCGCCCAGAGAAAGACCGGGAGGCCGAGCAGGCGAAGCATGGACAAGACGTTGGGGATGGTCCAGACCCGATCCGCCGTTCCTGTTGCCACTGCCTCACGAGCCACACCGGAAGCCTAAACGGTGGGCCGAGCAGCGGCGTTACATTCCCTTCGACATCCCACCGACGACGAGAGACTTCCGTATGAGTGAGCGCATCCTCGATCTCGACCTGGCCGCCTTGCGCGAGCGCACGAGCGCCAAGTGGACGGCCTATCCCCCCGACGTCATCCCGGCCTGGGTAGCCGAGATGGACGTGCGCCTGGCCCCCGAGGTGCGCTCGGCCCTGGGCGCTGCCCTCGACTTGGGCGACACGGGGTATCCGACCGCGCCGACCTACACCTCTGCCTTCGTCGACTTCGCCCACCGGCACTGGGGCTGGGCGGTCGCGCCGGAACTGACTCGCCTGGCGCCGGACGTGATGATGGGCATCCTGCTGCTGCTGTTGAAGGTGACCGACGAGGGCGACAGCGTGGTGATCAACGATCCGGTCTATCCGCCGTTCGATCACTTCCCCCGGCTCGCCGGGCGTCAGGTGCTCCGTGCCGAGTTGACGGTCGATGATCGACTCGATCTCCAGACCCTCGAGAGCGCCTTCGCCGCGGCTACGCGGACCGGCCGGCGAGCGGCATACCTGCTGTGCAGCCCCCACAACCCGACGGGCACTGTCCACGATGTGGAGGAGCTGTCCGCCCTGGCGCGGTTGGCGCACCGCTACGGCGTCACGGTGATCTCGGATGAGATCCACGCACCGATCGTCTATGCGCCATCGACTTTCGTGCCCCATTTGACCGTGCCAATGACAGAGGGTGCTTTTGCCGTGCATTCCGCGGCAAAGACATTCTCGTTGGCGGGCCTCAAGGCCGGCATGCTCGTCGGCGGCAGCGACGGCGCGGCGGTTCTCCAGCAGTTGGCCCACGGCCCGAACGCGAGCCTGTCCGGGGTCATCGCGCAGTCCACCGCCTGGGTCCACGGGGACGCTTGGTTGGCGCGATTGCTTGCCGAACTGGACGAGAACCGGCGTCTCGTCGTTGAACAGCTTGCACGGGACCTGCCCGAGATCACCGTCAGAATGCCGGCGGCCACGTACTTGATGTGGCTGGATTGCCGGGCGCTGGAGCTTGCCGAGGATCCGGCCGCCTTCTTCCTCGACCGGGCTCGAGTAGCCCTGAATTCCGGGCCGACCTTCGGCCCGCGCGGGTCGGGCCATGTCCGTTTGAACATCGCCACCTCCCCCGCGATCCTGGGCGAGATAGTTGACCGTTTGACAGCTTCTGTGCGGGAGCGTTCGCGTCATAGATAACTTGTGACATTCGAAGTCCCGCCTATTGAGCGGCCCCGGAGAGACTCTCCGGGGCCGTTTCGTTATATGCGCGCAAAAGCGTTTCCGCGATTAGCTAAAAGATCATTCATGGATTCCCTGAACCCCTGAGCTGCGGTTCCAACCGTGGGTAACGTCAAAATTCGGATATTGCCGAGGGTAAACATGACGTTGTTACCTTGCCACATCGCGAGACACGGCTTTCCCTCTTTGTTATTTGGCTGACCGAGGAGTAGCTTCGTCATTTTTCCACGTGGCGAAAGCCATGATCGATGAAATGATTCCCATGTCGAACGCGTATCGCGCCCGGCACACCGCGCCCAAGACCCGCTCCGGTCGCGGCACCGCGGTCGTTGCCGCGACCGGTCTACTGACCACGCCGACCCTCGCTTCAATCCCCGTATTCACCGCCGTCGGCGCGCTCGCGATGGCCACGTCCGCCTCCGCCCCGACCGAGATCGCCGTCACCAACTTCGCCGCGACACTGGACACGCCGGCATCGGGTTCAAAGATCAACACCACGGACACGATGAAGCTCAGCTGGAGCTTCGATGTCCCGAGCGGGGCGACCGAAGGCGACACCCCGACCTTCACCCTGCCGAACCATGTCCAGGGCGCGCCCGTCTGCGGCATGCAGGTCCCGGACGCAGACGGCAACATCGTGGGCACGCCCTCGGGGAGCGGTCAGACCTACAGGTTGATCTACAGCAGCTATGTCAACACCCACGAGAATGTGTCGGTCCACATCACCCGCACGCTCTCCCCCATCGCCGCTCAGTAGACCAACAACACGAGCAAGGACATCTCGGTCACCAACGCCGGCAACACGGCCATCCGTGGACAGCTGACGCTCTCGTACTCGGAGAACCTCGGCTTCAGCGAGTCGACGACGCTGGCCCAGAGCACGCAGAGCGCCCAGCCCGGGTTCGCTTACCTCTATCCGCCCCGTACTTCAAGCCTGCCGACGTCGGCGTCCAGATGACGCAGACCTTCAACATCGACCCGGGCTCACAGCCGGACGCGACGTTCAACTGTGACGCATCACCGGGGCGAACGGCGTCCGCTACTTCTATGGGCCGGACAAGGGCAACGTGACCGGCTACTTCGCCTCCTCGGCCAGCGATCCGCTCAACAGGCAGGTCGTCTCGTGCACCGACACCCAGGTCACCGTCACCTATACCCAGACCGAGGCCTACAAGGGCTTCACCTTGACGCTTGTCGGGGCGCGCGTCGGCACGACCGGTGACGCGGTCCTGCTGACCGAGGACGCCATCGTTAACAGTGTCACCGGTCCGTACCACGTCACGACGATCCGCACCTCGGGTGCCACCGGCGTCACCACTGTCAGCTCGTCATCCTTCAACTTCGGCGGCGCCGGCGGTGGCGGGATCCAGACGCCCAAGGCATCCATCGTCGCCTACATCGCCGACAAGACTCCGAACAGACCCTCCGGCCTGACCGCAGACGGCCAGAACTCGGACGCCAACACCGCGCCCAGTGTCTCGATTCTTCCCGGAACGACCAAGCTGTCCCTCGTCGTCAAGAACACCGGGTATGTCGACCAGACCGGTGGCGTCGTCAAGGACTCGAGCGGACATGTGGTCGCCAACGTTCCGGCCCTCGCCGCCGGGGCAACCACCGTCGTCGTCATCGACGCGACGGTCGCGGAGAACGCCCAGTTCACCGAGACCTACTCCGTCGTGATGTCCGGCCCGAACTCCGACTCCTCTCCGGTTTCGGACCCGGTGAACGCCAAGGGCATCGATGTCACCCCGGAGGCGAGCGCCGACACCGCGACGACCGACTACGCCACGCCGGTCACCATCGACGTCCTGGGCAAGGACGCGCCGGGGACTTCGACCTACCCGCTCGACCCCTCCACCCTGACCCTCATCGACGCCAGCGGCAACGCGGTCTCGACCCTGACGGTCTCGGGCGGCACCTACAAGGTCGTCAACGGCAAGATCGTCTTCACCCCCGCCGCGAAGTTCACGGGCACCGCCGGCACGGTCAAGTACCAGGTCGCCGACACCCTCGGCAACACCGCGAGCTCGACCGTCACGGTCACCGTCAAGACCGTCAAGCCAACGGCGGCGAACGACACCGCAACGACCGAGGCCCGCACTCCGGTCACGGTCGACGTCCTGGCCAATGACGCTGGTGGCGCCACCGACCTGCCGCTCGACCCGACCACCCTGAAGCTGATCGACGGCAGCGGCAACGCCGTCAACTCGGTGAACGTGGTCGGTGGCACCTACTCCGCGGTCAGCGGCAAGGTCGTCTTCACCCCGGACGCCAACTTCCCTGGGACCGCGCCGTCGGTGCGCTACGAGGTCTCCGACGAACTCGGCAACACCCCGTGACCGTTGCGGTGAGTCCGTTGCGCCGAAGGCTGACGCCGACAGTGCGACGACCCCGGTCCGCACCCCGGTGACCATCGACGTGCTGGCAAACGACTCCGCGGGTTCCGCGGCTGTGCCGTTGGTCGCGTCCTCGCTGGTGCTGATCGACGGCAATGGCAACGCGGTCACCACGCTGAGCGTCTCGGGTGGCACCTACTCGGTCGTCGGCGGCAAGGTCGTCTTCACCCCGAATGCCGACTTCGCCGGTACCGCTCCGGCGGCGACTTACAGGGTCTCGTACGACATGGGCAATACCGTCAGCTCGACGGTGTCGGTCGATGTCACCACGGTGACCCCGATCGCCCGCCCGGACACGGCGACCACCTACCGCAACACCTCGGTCACGGTCGATGTCCTCGCCAATGACTGCGCGGGCGCACCCAATGCCGCTCGTGCTGTCCACCCTGACGCTGCTAGACATCAATGGCAACGCGGTCAGCTCGGTCCGGGTCAACGGCGGCACCTACAAGGTCGTCAACGGCAAGGTCGTCTTCACGCCGGACGGCTGGTTCCTCGGTCGTGTGGACGCGGTGAAGTGTCAGGTCCAGACGCAGTCCGGGATCAAGCTCACCGCCTACGTTCAGGGCTCGGTCGACTGGTGCTGACCGGTCGCTGACCGTCCAAGCTGAAACGGTCCGCCCCCCGCTCCCGGGGGCGGGCCGTTTCGTCATCACCGGATGATTACCGGCAGTAGAGGCGGCAACGAGTGCGCGATACCGCCCACTTTGACTCCGATACGGGTCAGTAATGCTGGCTCCCCGTATGCGCGCGCCAGGTCAGTGTGCCGGGCGCGGCCAGCGCACGTCGTCGACGCACATGGCTATTTGGTGGCCGGTCCGACGCAGGCCCCGTCGACCAGCGTCCGGGAGCCCAAAGGCCGAGCAAGGTGCACGTCGAGCGGCACTTGGTCGTTGCCCAAGCAGGTGCCAGATCGTGCGGTGGATGGTGCGACAAACGCCGTGATGACGATGCTGTCCGCCCCTTCGGCGGCGCGCGGCGCCTTCACCTGCCCGGTCTCGCCGCTATTGCACTCGAACCGCGAGACCAGGATGGTCAGCGAGGTCGTCGCCGGGTCGGGGTCCGATGTCGCCGGGAGATCCCAAGGACCCCGGAGCTGACGACGCGCCAGAGCCCATATCCCTTGTCGCACAACGGCACTCGGTCGGGCTGACAGGATTTGAACCTGCGACCCCTTGACCCCCAGTCAAGTGCGCTACCAAACTGCGCCACAGCCCGTGGCAATGCCCTCCCGTGCGTGGAAGGGCAGGCGCAAGCTTAACCCATCGCCCAGGTGCCACCGAATCGTGGCCACGCCGGGCGGAGTCAGCGCTTGCGCTTCTCGCGGACGCGTACCGACAACTCGATCGGACTGCCCTCGAAGCCGAACATCTCGCGCAGTTTCCGCTCCAGGAAGCGCCGGTAGCCGGCCTCAATGAAGCCGGTGGCGAAGATGACGAAGCGGGGCGGCCGGGTGCTCGCCTGGGTGGCGAAGAGGATCCGCGGCTGCTTGCCGCCCCGGACCGGGTGCGGGTGAGCCGCGACGACCTCGCCGAGGAAGGCGTTGAGGCGCGCAGTGGGGATGCGCTGATCCCAGGAGTCGAGCGCGACCTCCAAAGCCGGCACCAGGCGATCCGTATGCCGCCCGGTCCGCGCCGAGATATTGACGCGGGGCGCCCAGGAGACCTGGACGAACTCGCGCTCGATCTCCCGCTCGAGGTAGTAGCGGCGCTCCGCATCCAGCAGGTCCCACTTGTTGAAGGCCAGCACCAGGGCCCGCCCGGAGTCGATCACCTGCTGGACGACCCGGATGTCCTGCTCGGTGATCGAGGATTCGGCGTCGATCAGCACGATCGCGACCTCGGCCTTCTCCAGCGCCGTCTGGGTGCGCAGCGAGGCATAGAAGTCGGCGCCCTTGGTCTGGTGCACCCGGCGGCGGATGCCGGCGGTGTCGACGAAGATCCAGGGCCGCCCACCGAGCTCGATCAGCTCATCGACCGGGTCGCGCGTCGTGCCCGCGAGGTCGTCGACGACGACCCGGGTGGTGCCCGCCAGCTTGTTCAGCAGCGAGGACTTGCCGACGTTCGGGCGCCCGATGAGCGCGACGCGGCGCGGACCGCCCTCGACGGGACGATCACCGGCGACTGCGGAGGTCGCCGGGAGCACCTCGAGCAGCCGGTCGAGGAAGTCCCCCGAGCCGCGGCCGTGAAGGGCGGAGACGGCATACGGCTCGCCGAGGCCGAGATTCCACAAGGTGAGGGCATCGGTCTCGGTGCGCTCGTCGTCGGCCTTGTTGGCCACGAGGATCACCGGCTTGCCGGCCCGGCGCAGCAGTTTGACGACGGCCTCGTCGTCGTCCGTTGCGCCGACCTTGGCATCGACGACGAAGACCACGACGTCGGCGAGGTCGACCGCGACTTCGGCCTGTTCGGCGACCCGCAGGTGGATGCCGGTGGCGTCGATCGACCAGCCGCCGGTGTCGACGACGGTGAAGCGGCGGCCGGCCCATTCCGCGTCATACGACACGCGGTCACGGGTGACGCCGGGGACGTCCTCGACGACGGCTTCGCGCCGGCGCAGGATGCGGTTGACGAGGGTCGACTTGCCGACATTCGGGCGGCCGACGATGGCGACCACGGGGACCGGGCCGGTGCCCGCCGCCCCGGACTCATCGGGAGCCAGGCCGTCGACGAGGGCGCGGTCCTCGTCGGTCAGCTCGAAGTCCGCCAGGCCGGCACGCAAGGCCCGGTCGAGGGCGTCGTCATCGGCCGGCGGCCGGGTCACACTGGTCATCCGACCATTGTCCCGTATGCCCGCTGCCCCGCCGACCAGCGACGAGATCAGCTCCAGAGGTCGGGCGGGATGTCGGTGGGCAGCGGGATGCCGTGTTCGGCGGACGCGGCCGACACGTGGGTGGCCAGGGCAGTGCGGATCTGCTCCGCCGCAACCTCGAGACGCTTCTTGCCGGGCACACCCATCGGCGGCGTGGGAATGATCGGGCGGGCGAAGTCGACCACCAACCGGGACCGCGGTCGCGGCACCGAGTCCGCGAGGCGGCCGGTCGCGCGGGTGCCGAGAACGGCGGTCGGCACCACCGCCGCCCGCGACTGCAGAGCGAGCCAGGCCACCCCCTTGTTCGCGGTCGCGAGATCCCCCTTGCCCCGCGCGCCCTCGGGGAAGATCCCGACCACGCCATTGCGCTTGAGCACCTCCAGCGCCTGCCCGAGGCCAGTCCGGTCGCCGTGGGCCTCCGCGAGCGGGATCTGCCCGCTCAGGCGCAGCAGCGGCCCGACGGCGCGGTCGAAGGAGCCGTCCCACACCAGGAAGTGCGAGGGCCGGGGCGCCATCCCGAGCACGAGAGCGCCGTCGAGGAAACCGAGGTGGTTTGCGGCGAGGATCACCGGCCCGCGCCGAGGGACGTTCTCGCGGCCGTAGGCGCGACTGTCATAGAGCACGCGGAACAGGACGCTGCCCGTGTGCCTGGCCCAGACCGCCTGCCAGGGCGCGGGCCCACTCACGAGGCGCGCGCGAGCGTTGCGGTCACGATCTCGACGAGGGCGCCGACGCTGCCGTCAAAATCCAGTGCGGAGGTGTCCAGCAGGACCACGCCGTCGGCGGCCTCGGTGAACTGGGAGACAGTGGAGTCGTCCCGGTCGCGCCGCACGATTTGATCGTGCGTGGCGGCCACAGCAGCCTCGTCGGCCGAACCGTGCAGCTCGGTGCTGCGGCGCGCCAGGCGAGCCTCCTCGGACGCCGTGAGCAGAACCCGGACGTCCGCGTCGGGCGCGACAACCGTCGTGATGTCGCGGCCTTCGGCGACGACACCGCCCCAGTCTTCGGCGATCGCGTCGATGAGTTCGCGCTGCGCGTCCTGGAGGACGGCCCGCACGCCGAGGTTGGTCGCCACCGCCGAGACGACGGCGGACACCTCGCTGGTGCGGATGGCCGCGGCGATGTCTTCCTCGTCGAGGGTCACGGCCGGGTCGTCCGGATCCGCGCCCAGGCCGAGGGGGAGTTCTTCCGCCGCGGCCACCACGGCGTCGGCGTCGGACAGGTCGATGCCCTGGCGCAGGCAGTAGACGGTGACCGCGCGATACATGGCCCCGGTGTCGAGATAGCCATAGCCGAAGTGCCGCGCGACCGCGCGCGAGACGCTGGACTTGCCGGACCCCGAGGGTCCGTCGATCGCGACGACGACTGGCTGCATGGGCCCGGAGCCTACCGAGTGCGTGCCACCAGGGTCACGTATGCAGCCGCCACCCGCGCGCCGTCAGCGCAGCGATCAGCGTGGTCTCAGCCTCGGGGACGATGGAGAGCTCCAGCAGGCCGAAGGGCGCGCCGAGGCCGTGCTCGAGATTGAGTTCCTCGAGGTTGACGCCCGCGTCCCCGACGTCCTGGAAGAGCCGGCCGAGCTGGCCCGGCTCATCGGGGATCAGCACCGTCACGATCCGGTATGCCGTTTGCGGCGCCCCGTGCTTGCCCGGTAGCCGGTCGTGGCCCCGGTTGCCGGCCGCGATCGCCCCCGCAATCGTCGCCCGGGCCCCCGGGGCGAGCGCATCGGGGTCGGTCAGGGCATCGAGGGCGTCGACGACGCGTCCGAGGTCGAGCGCCAGCTCGCGCAGCACGCCCGCGACGGCCGGGGCATTGCCGGTGAGAATCTGGGTCCACAGCCGCGGATCGCTCGCCGCGATTCGAGTGACATCCCGCACGCCGGGACCGGCGAGGGCCACCGACTCCTCGGTCAGGTCGGCCAAACGCGCGGCGACGAGCGATGCGGCCACCTGGGGCACGTGCGAGACCGCGGCCACAGCCTGATCGTGTTCGGCGGGTGAGAGCACGCGGACCACCGAGCCCGCCGCCTCGGCGACGCCGCGGACCAGGCCGACTCCGGCGTCCGAGGTCTCCTCGGCCCGCGTGATCACCCAGGTGCGCCCCTCGAAGAGGTCGATGCGCGCGGCGATCGCCCCGGACCGCTCCCGGCCCGACATCGGGTGGCCACCGACATACCGCTCGGCTGCCGTGGGATTCGCGGCGAGCACATCGGCGCGCACCGCGCGCTTGACCGAGGCCACATCGGTGACGAAGGCCCGCGGCCAGCGATCCAGCGCGACGGCGACGACACCACCGGCGACATCGGGTGGCGTGGCAACTACGACGAGGTCGACCTCCCCGGGTTCCGCCACGACCCCTCCGGAGAGGTCGGCGGCCAGGGCCGCACCGGTCGGTGATCCATCGGCCAAGGTGACCCGGACGCCCGCGCGCGCGAGCACCATCGCGATGCTCGTGCCGATCAGGCCGGCACCGATGACGTGCACGCTGGCGGGCAGGCGGGCGGGCGGGATGGACGCGGGCATACGGCTCCTAGAGATCCACCGCAGCGAAGAGGGCCCCGATCTCGCCCCGCGTCAACGCGCGCGTCTTGCCGGGCTTGGTGTCACCGAGCAGGACCGGTCCGACCTGGGTGCGCGCGAGGGCGATGACCGGGTGACCGACCGCCTCCAGCAGGCGACGCACGATGTGGTTGCGCCCTTCGTGCAGGACGACCTCGACCACCGCGCGGCCGGGCGCGCTGTCGAGCAGTTTGAAGCTGTCGACGGCGACCGGGCCGTCCTCCAGCTCGATGCCGGCGCGCAACCGTTTGCCGAGATCACGCGGAATGGGGCCGGGCACCTGCGCGACATACGTCTTCCGGACCCCGTATGCCGGGTGCTGCAGCCGGTGCGCAAGCTCACCGTCGTTGGTCAGCAGTAACAAGCCCTCGGTGTCGGTGTCGAGCCGCCCGACGTGGAAGAGCCGCTCGCGGCGCTTGGCGACATAGTCGCCAACGCAGGGCCGGCCGAGCTCGTCCTGCATGGTCGTGACCACGCCGAGCGGCTTGTTGAAGGCAAGGTAGACCTTGTCCAGATCGGTCTGGACGCGCACGCCGTCGACGTGGACGACCTGCCGTAGGGGGTCGATGCGGATGCCGAGTTCGGTGACGACCTGGCCGTCCACCTCGACCCGGCCCTCGCTGATCAGCTGCTCGCAGCCACGCCGGGAGGCGACGCCGGCGGCCGCGAGAATCTTCTGCAGCCGGGTGCCGTCGGGATCGTGGACGTCGACGCGGTCGCGCTCGGGTGGTGCCGGGCTCAGGCCGCCCGGCTGCCCGAGCCGGGTCTTGGCTCCGCCGACGGGCCGGCCGCGGCCACCGCGACCTCCCGAACCGCCTCCTCCGGCCGCGCGAGCGGACGAGCCACCGCCCGGACCACCGGTGGAGCCGCGCGATCCGCCGGAGGCCCCGCGGCCGGAGCCCCCAGCCGCGCCGGGAGCGCCGCGGGGCCGTCCGCCACCTTGGCCACCACCGCTTTGCCCGCGGCCCCCGCCACGCGCGTCATTGCCGCCATTTCGGGCGGGCCGGGGCGTCATGACCGCCCCGCTTCGGCGAGGTCGTCGAGAGTCTCGACGGCGGGCAGATAGGGAGCCAACGCGGGCAACTCGCCCAGGTCACGCAGGCCGAGCCGCTCCAGGAAGTAGCCCGTCGTCCCGTAGAGCACGGCGCCGGTCTCGGACTCGGCGCCGGTCTCCTCGATCAGGCCACGCGAGAGCAGGGTGCGCACAACGCCGTCGACGTTGACACCGCGCACAGCGCTGACCCGGCCGCGGGAGATCGGCTGTCGGTAGGCGATGATCGCGAGCGTCTCGAGGGAGGCATGGCTGAGCTTGGCCTGGGCGCCGTCGAGGACGAAGCGTTCGACGGCGGCGGCGTACTCGGGCCGGCTGTAGATGCGCCAGCCCCCGCCGACCTCGCGCAGCATGAAACCGCGACCGTCGTAGTCGTCGACGAGCGCCCGCAGCGCGTCAGTGACCTCCGGGAGCGGGATCTCCAGGGCGGTCGCGAGGGCGATATCGCTGACGGGCTCATCGACGACCATGAGGATCGCTTCGATGGCCCCGGGCACCCCGCCGGGCATGGCCGCAACGTCCAGGACGTCAGGTTCGACCTCGGGGGGCGGGCCGACGGCTGGCGCCGGCTCGGTGGTCTGCGTCATGCGTGCTCCTTGATCGGTCCGGCATCGGCCGGCGGCGCCAGGTCGGATTCGTCGAATTCGTCGCTCACGGTGATCTCGCCGTCGTCGGCGCCCGTCCAGCGCACGGTCAGCTCCCCCAGCGCTTCGACCTGCTCGAAGGACACCGACGCCTCCCGGTAGAGCTCCAGCAGCGCCAGGAACCGGGCGACGATGACCAGCGTCGAGTCGGCGTCGGCAATCAGGGTGCGGAAGGTCGCGACCTGATGACGGCGCAGGCGCTCGCCGAGGATCGCCGCCTGTTCCTGGACGCTGACGGCCGGCGCGTGCAGGTGATCCAGGCCGACGCTGAGCACGGCCTTGGGGGTCATCGCCCGGGCGGCGATCTTGGCAAGTTGTTCGGGCGAGACGCCGATGATCAACTCGGGGAGCAGGGCCGCGAAGCGCGGCTCCAGACCTCCCCGGCGGGCGAGGCTCGCCCGGTTGACGGCCAGTCGCTCCGCGAACTCGCCCGCCACGTCCTTGAAGGCGCGATACTGCAGCAGCCGGGCGAAGAGCAGGTCACGCGCCTCGATCAGGGCGATGTCGTCCTCGTCCTCGGGGCGCACCTGGGGCAGCAGTCGGGCAGCCTTGAGATCGAGCAAAGTAGCCGCGACGAGCAGGAACTCGCTGGCTTGCGACAGATCCCAGTCGTTGCTCTCGCGGCGCTCGCGCAGGTGCGCGATGAACTCATCGGTCACCTGGGCGAGCGCGATCTCGGTGATATCGAGTTTGTGCTTGGCGATCAGGCCGAGCAAAAGGTCGAAGGGTCCTTCGAAGACGTCGAGGTGCACCTCGAACGCGGTGCCGGATGCCCGGCGGGTGAGCACCCCGCCGGGGACCTCGCCCTCACTGAGCAGCAGGTCGCTGGTCATCGCGCGGCGTCCCGGCGCCGGGTCACGGGGCGCTGCCGCGGGCGATCAACTCGCGCGCGAGCTGCCGGTAGGCCGCGGCACCGGGGTGGGTAGCGGCATACGTCGTGATGGGTTCGGCGGCGAGCGTTGCGTCCGGGAACTTCACGGTGCGCGCGATGACCGTATGCAGCACCTGGTCGCCGAAGTGCGCCACCACGCTCTCGACGACCTCGCGGCTGTGCAGGGTGCGGCCGTCGTACATCGTCGCGACGATGCCGTCGATGCGCAGGCCGGGGTTGAGCCGGTCGATGATCTTCTCGATCGTCTCGACGAGCAGGGCGACGCCGCGCATGGCGAAGTACTCGGTCTCCAGCGGGATGAGCACGCCATGGCTGGCGGTGAGGGCGTTGACGGTCAGCAGACCGAGGGAGGGCTGGCAGTCGATGAGGATGAGGTCGTAGTCGTCCATGACCGGGCGCAGCACCCGGGCGAGCACCTGCTCGCGGGCGACCTCACCGACGAGCTGGACCTCGGCGGCGGACAGGTCGATATTGGCCGGGACGATGTCGAGGCCGGGCACGCGGGTGGGCCGGATGATCTCGCGGATGTCATGGCCGCGCTCGATGAGCAGGTTGTAGATCGTGACGTCGAGATCATTGCTGTTGACGCCCAGGCCGACCGAGAGCGCCCCTTGGGGGTCGAAGTCGAGCAGCAGCACCTTTCGCCCGCACTCGGCGAGCGCCGCGCCGAGGTTGATGGTGGTCGTCGTCTTGCCGACGCCACCCTTCTGGTTGCACAGGGAGATGACGCGGGCCGGGCCGTGACCGGCGAGCGGGGCCGGGTCGGGGAAGACGGGCAGCGGGCGGCCCGTAGGCCCCGTCGTGCCGACGAAGGCCGCATCGATGCCGGGGAGGACCTCGGCCTCGTCCACCGTCATTCCTCCACACCCTGCCGATTGCCGTCGCGGTCAGCCTCGCGCTGATCGGCCTCGACCCTATCAGCGCGCCCGGGGATGAGCCGCGGCATAGGTCTCGCGGAGCTGGTCGATGGTGACCTTGGTGTAGATCTGCGTCGTCGTCACCGACGCGTGGCCGAGCAGCTCCTGGACGATGCGGACATCCGCCCCGCCCTGCAGCAAGTGCGTGGCGAAGGAGTGCCGGAGCGTGTGCGGTGTGACCGCGGCCCGCACGCCGGCCCGGTCCGCCGCTGCCTTGAGGATCCCCCAGGCGCCTTGCCGGGTCAGGCGCCCCCCGCGGTGATTGAGAAAGAGCGCCGGCGAGGCGCTGCGGCCGCCGACCGCGAGGGTAGGGCGCGCCCGGATCAGATAGGCGTCGAGGGCGGCCCCGGCATAGGAGCCAAGGGGCACCAATCGTTCCTTGCCGCCCTTGCCGCGCAGCCGGACGATGCCGGCACCCGGCACGATGTCGTCGACATCCAGCCCGGTCGCCTCGGAGACGCGGGCGCCCAGCCCATAGAGCACCTCCAGCAGAGCGCGGTCGCGCAGCGCGGCCGTCGTGTCCCCGACGCCAGCGGCGTCGAGGATGGCCTCGACCTGATCCAGCGGCAGGGCCTTGGGCAGGCGGGCAGCCGTCTGAGGTGGCGAGACGGGGCGAGCCGGATCGGACGGCAGCACGCCGTCGAGGGCGAGGAACCGGTGGAAGGTCCGGACCGCGACCAGCGTGCGGCCTGCGGACGTCGCGGCGAGGGCCCGGTGCTCGGCGTCCCCCTGCCGCAGGGCGGCGAGGAAGTCGGTGATCATTGCCTCATCGACCCGTGTGAGATCGTCGATGCCGCGGGCGGCGAGGAAATCGGCATACCGGCGCAGGTCGCGGTGATAGGCCGCCAACGTATGCCGTGACAGCCCGCGCTCGACCTCGAGGTGGACCAGCCAGGCGTCGATCGCCCGCGCGGTGCCG
Source organism: Nostocoides vanveenii (assembly GCF_039531165.1). NCBI lineage: Bacteria > Bacillati > Actinomycetota > Actinomycetes > Micrococcales > Intrasporangiaceae > Nostocoides > Nostocoides vanveenii. Next base: position 95,629 of record NZ_BAAAPN010000034.1, read on the forward strand.
GCGCCGGGCACGCTCACGCCAAGAGGTCGGCGACGTCCTGGCAGGGCAGGTCGAAGGCCGCCGCGACACCCGGGCAGGTGATCTGCCCGTCCTGGGTGTTCAGACCCTTGGCGAGCGCGGGATCGGCCGCGAGTGCGGCCCGCCAGCCGGAGTCGGCCAGGCGCACGGCATACGGCAAGGTGGCATTGGTCAGGCCCCAGGTGGAGGTGTTGGGGACGGCGCCGGGCATATTCGCGACGCAGTAGTAGATGGAGTGGTGCACGGTGAAGGTGGGGTCGGCATGCGTGGTCGGGCGCGAGCCTTCGAAGCAGCCGCCCTGGTCGATGGCGACGTCAACGAGGACCGAGCCAGGCTTCATCTGGGCGACCATCTCGTCGGTGACCAGTTTGGGGGCCTTGGCGCCGGGGATGAGCACGGTGCCGATGACCATGTCGGCGCGCAGCACCTCTTCGCGGACCGAAAAGGCGGACGAGGCGATCTGGCGCACGCGGTTGTCGTAGCGCCAGAAGCTCATGCGGAGCTTGTCGAGGTCGGTGTCGAGCATGGTGACTTCGGCGCCCATGCCGAGCGCGATATTTGCCGCATTCTGGCCCGCGACGCCGGCGCCGAGGACGACGACCTTGGCATTGGCGACGCCGCCGACGCCGCCCATCAGGACGCCCCGCCCGCCGTTGGCCTTCATCATCGAGTGGGCGCCGACCTGGGGCGCGAGGCAGCCGGCGACCTCGGACATCGGATAGAGCAGGGGCAGCATCCCCGAGCGGAGTTGAACCGTCTCGTAGGCGATCGCGGTGACCTGCCTGGCGAGCAGTTCGTCGGTCAGTGGCCGATCGGCCGCGAGGTGGAGGTAGGTGAAGAGCGTCAGGCCGGGCCGAAGGCGGTGGTACTCCTGGGCGACCGGTTCCTTGACCTTCATTACCAGATCGGCCTCGCCCCAGACGTCGTCAGCGTCGTCGATGATGCGCGCACCCTGGGCGACGAAGTCGGCATCGGCGATGGCGCTGCCCTCGCCCGCGCCCTTCTGGATGAGCACCTCGTGGCCGTGCGCGACGAGTTCCGCCACCCCCACGGGCGTGATGCCGACGCGGAACTCGTTGTTCTTGACCTCGCTGGGGACGCCGATCTTCACTGCGTGACTCCCTTGTCCGGGAAAGGAATCCGCGGTGACGACGATGTCATCGCGGCCGGCGGGTTGGATGCCCTCCGCCAGGCATTTTATGCCCGCGCGGCGGCCTGTCAGCGTCAGCCGCCGAACTCGGCCAAGCCGCCCCGCGCCTGATCGAGCCAGGCCCGCTGGGCGGTGAGCTTCGCGGTCAGGTCGGCGACCTGCTTGGCGTTGCCCTTGGCCTCGGCGGCGGCGAGGTCGGCCTCCAGCTTGGCGACCGACGCTTCCAGCTGGGTGGCGAGCGAGTGGGCGCGCGAGGCGACCTCAGGGTTGGAGCGGCGCCACTTGCGATCCTCGGCGTCGCGGACAGCGGCCTCGATGCGGCGCAGGCCCTTCTCGGTGCGCTCGATGTCGGCGCGCGGCACCTTGCCGGCCTTGTCCCACTTGTCCTGGATGCCGCGCAAGCCCGCCTTGGCGACCTCGAGGTCGGTGACCGGGAGCAACTTTTCGGCATCGGCGAGCAAGGCGAGTTTGACCTCGAGGTTGGCGCGGTACTCCTCGTCCTCGGCCGCCACGACGGCGTCCTTGGCGTTGAAGAAGCTGTCTTGGGCCGACTTGAACTGCTCCCAGAGGGAATCGTCCTCGGCGCGCGAGGCCCGGCCGGCGACGCGCCACTGATCCATCAGCCGCTTGAAAGCGCCGGCAGTGGCCGCCCAGTCGGTGCTGGTGGCCAAGTGCTGGGCCTCGGCGACGAGCTTCTCCTTGGTGGCTCGGGCGCCGGCGCGCGTGGACTCCAACTCCGCGAAGTGGCTGCGTCGGGCCTTGTCGAAGGAGTTGCGAGCCTTCGAGAAGCGCTGCCACAAGGCGGCCTCGATCTCCTTGTCGAGCCGAACCCCGGAGCGCTGGTGCTCCTTCCAGGTGTCGAGCAGGCTGCGCATGGTTGCGCTCGCGGTCTTCCATTGGACGCGCTCGACCGGAACGGCCGCGATCTGCTCGGCCGAGGCGACGAGGGCCTCGCGAGCGGTCTGCGCCTCGGCCCTCGCCGCAGCGCGGGCCTCCCCCTCGGCCTGCCGCTTGCTGGTCAGCTCGCCCTCGATGGTGCTGACCAAGGCGTTGAGCGCCGCGAGGTCGCCGACGACATTGGCGTCACCGATGTGCTTGCGCAGGCCCTTGAGGCCTTCGGCGACATCCTTGGCGGTGACCTCCGGGACCGCCACCCGCTGGTGCAGGAGTTCGGCCGCGGCGAAGAGCTCGTCGTATTTGCGGGCGAAGTAGTTGAGTGCCTCGTCATTGCTGGCACCGGGGTAGGAGCCGACGGCCCGCTCGCCCTCGCCCTCGCCGACATAGACGGTCCCGTCGGCGTCGACCCGCCCGAAGCGGACAGAGTCGGAGTGCGGGTGGGCCGGCGCGGCGGCCGGCTTGGGCTTGGCTGCGAACATCGCCGGGCTCGGCATGCCCGGTCGCGGACCCGGCTTGGGCGCGGACGGTGCCGGTAGGGCTGCGGGGCTCGCCGCCGGGGCGGACTCGGCCGCGGCCTCCGCCTCGTCTGCTGCCACGGGCTCGGGATCGACGGCCGCGGCCTCAACGACGACGCTCTCGGCAACCGGCTCTTCCGCTGCCGGCTCATCGGCTGCCGGCTCCTGCTCCACGGGGGCCACGTCATTCGGGGCTACGTCATTCTCCGCAGCGGGGACGTCGGGCTCGGCAGTCGATTCGTCCGGTGCGGTCGCCGCCTCGGCGGCGAGGACGTCGGCACCGACTGAACTCACGTCAGCCGCCGGCTCGTCCGTCGCCGTCACGTCGCGGTCCGGCGTCGTCGGGGTATCGGTCACTGCTCAGCCCTTCGTCTCGGTCGTCACCGACAAGAAGCTGATGGGGAACGTGGGAGCGACCCCGTTGCCCACCCCTCCGGCGGCGATCTTGTCCACAATATCCAGCCCCTGGGTGACAGTGCCGAAAATTGAGTAGCCCCCCGTGCTCGCGTCGATCGTCGAGTCCTTGTAGACGATGAAGAACTGACCACCATTGCTGTTCGGGTCTGCGGTCCTGGCCATCGCCACGGTGCCCCGCGGATACATCGCGTCCGTGGGCGCATTCTCGATCCCGTAGCCGTATCCCGGTCCCCCATTGCCGGTCCCCGTCGGATCTCCGCACTGGAGCACGAAGATCCCCGAGGTGGTCAAGCGGTGGCACGGCGCATTTTTCCAATAGTTCTGCTGGGCCAGCTGAACGAAGGACGCCACGGTCGTCGGCGCCTTGGCCCCGTCCAGCGACAGCACGATCCGCCCGCAGTTGGTCTCGATGGTCGCGGTGACCGTCTTGCCGGTGACCTTGGCGATCTGGGCGGCATCCGGTTTGTCCAGCGTGGCGCCGGTGCCCGGGACCGCAGGTGCAGCAATGCACCCGTCGGCCACGGTCGCGGCCAGCTCCGGGGTGCGTGAGGCCGCGGTCGGCTCCGAACCCATCATGTTCACCAGCCAGATCAGGCCGGCAACGAGCGCCAGGAAGACGGCGACGACGGCCGCGATCTGCCGGTTCCGCTGCCGCTGGACCCGCTGCTGCGCAGCATTGTCCTGCTGACGGACGTAGCGCCGTTTGGCCCGCGCGCGCTCCTGCTCCTTGGTCACGGCCGCTAAGTCTAGGCATGCGGCCGGATAGGGTCGGCGGGTGCTGATGATCGCCTTCCCCGCTGCCGCATTCGCGACCAATTGCTATGTCGTCGCGCAAGGCCCCGGGCAGGAGTGCCTCGTCGTCGATCCGGGCATCGGCGTGGTCGAGACGCTGCGCGATGTTTTCACCGAGCACCGCCTGCGGCCGGCCGCCGTGCTGCTGACCCATGGCCACCTCGACCACGTCTATTCGGTCACTCCTGTATGCCGTTCCACGGCCCCCGCCGTGCTGCCGGCCTATATCCACGCCGACGACCGCTACCGGCTCGCCGACCCGATCAGCCTGCTGGGTCCGGGCCTGGTCGGCATGTTCGAGCAGCAGTTCGGCGCCAAGGCGAGTTGGACCGAGCCCGACGACATCGTCACGGTCACCGACGGCGCTCAGGTGAGCATCGCGGGAGTGGAGCTGAGTTGTTGGCACGCCCCCGGGCATACGGAAGGGTCGATGATGTTCGGGATCGACGCTGTCCCCGACGGGGTGCCCGCCGATCTGGACCGCACGATGGTCACTGGTGATGTCGTTTTTGCCGGGTCGATCGGGCGCACCGATCTGAGCGGCGGCAGCGACACGGCCATGCGCGAGTCCTTGCGCAATGTTGTTCTCCCCCTTGCCGATTCGACGCTCCTGCTGCCGGGGCACGGCCCCGCGACGACCATGAAAAGGGAGCGCGCCACCAACCCCTACCTGCAAGGATTGGGCGCGTGAGCAAGATCGCCCCCATCTCCGGATTCCCGGAGTACTCCCCGGGCCAGCGCATCGTCGAGCAGCGCTTCCTCGACGTCATCCGGGAGACCTTCGAGTTGCACGGGTTCGCCTCGATCGAGACCCGCGCGATCGAGCCCATCGAGCGGCTGCGCTCCCAGGGCGAGGACGCCGACAAGGAGATCTATGGCATCGCCCGGCTCGCGGGCGGCGACGCCGAGGGCATGCGCTGGGGGCTGCACTTCGACCTGACGGTGCCGTTCGCCCGTTATGTGCTGGAGAACGCCGGCACCTTGGAGTTCCCCTTCCGGCGCTATCAGATCCAGAAGGCGTGGCGCGGCGAACGGCCCCAGGAGGGCCGCTACCGCGAGTTCACGCAAGCCGATATCGATGTCGTGGATGTCGGCACGCTCGCGCCGCACTTCGAGGCCGAGATGCCGCTCGTCGTCGCCGATGTCTTCGAGAAGTTTCCCATCGGGGACTTCGTCATCCAGGTCAACAACCGCAAGCTCGCCAACGGCTTCTATGCCGGGTTGGGCATCACGGATGTCGCCGGGACGCTGCGGATCATCGACAAACTCGACAAGATCGGCCCCGATGCCGTGGCGGATCTGCTCACCGCCGCCGGCTGCACCGCGACCCAGGCGCAGGCTTGCCTCGACCTCGCGGCGATCCGCACCCCCGACCTAAGTTTCGTCGACCAGGTACGGGCCCTCGGCGTCGATCACCCCCTCCTCGATGAGGGTCTGGACGCGCTCGCCGCGGTCATCGAGACGGCGGCGGCCAACGCGCCCGGCCGCGTGGTCGCGGCCTTGAAGATCGCCCGCGGCCTCGACTACTACACCGGCACCGTCTACGAGACCCAGTTGGTCGGCCACGAGGACTGGGGTGCGGTGTGCTCCGGCGGCCGCTACGACGCGCTCGCCTCCGACGGACGCACCACCTATCCGGGCGTCGGCATCTCCATCGGGGTCAGCCGGATCCTCGGGCTGTTGTTCGGTCACGGGCGGCTCGCCGCCACCCGATCGACGCCGGCCTGCGTCTTGGTCGCCGTCACCGACGAGGCGAGCCGGCCAGCCTCCACGGCGGTCGCCACGGCTCTCCGGGCGCGTGGCATCGCGTGCGAAGTCGCCCCGAAGGCCGACAAATTCGGCAAACAGATCCGGTATGCCGATCGCCGCGGCATACCCTACGTCTGGTTCCCGCGTGACGACGGCGACCAGGTCAAAGACATCCGCTCCGGCGACCAAGTGGCCGCCGACCCGGCCGCGTGGACACCACCGGCAGCGGACCTGCGCCCCGACGTCCTCATGGGCGACTGAGCCGGTTCTTATGTCGCGGCGGCTTCGCGCTGAACGGCGCCGGCACCGCGCTGGACGTCGAAGACGCCCTGCACATTGCGCACCGCATTGAGCACGTGTTCGAGATGGGCAGGATCGCCCATCTCGAACATGAAGGTCGAATAGGCCACCCGCCGCTTGGTCGTATGCACCTGGGCACCGAGAATGTTCACGCCATTGTCCGACAGCACCCGGGTGATATCGGCGAGCAGATGATTGCGATCGAGCGCCTCGACCTGAATCTGAACGAGGAAGAGCGAGCCGGCGCGCGGTGCCCACGCAACCTCGATGATCCGCTCGGGGTGCTCGCGCAGTGACTTGACATTTGTGCAGTCGACGCGGTGGACCGCGATGCCGTCGCCGCGAGTGATGAAGCCCAGGATCTCGTCACCGGGAACTGGCGTGCAGCAGCGACGCAGCTTGATCCAGACATCGGCCGTATTCATGCCCTTGACGATGATGCCCGGATCGTCGGTCCGGCGGCGCGCCTCCCGATTGGGGTTCTGCGCCTCGGCCCAATCCTCTTGAATGCCTTCTTCACCGCCGAGCGATTTGATCAGGCGCGAGACGACATGTTGGGCGGAAACCTGGTTCTCGCCGACCGCGGCATAGAGCGCATCGATATCAGCGAACCGCAAGTCCGTGGCGATCCCCGTCAGGGAATCGGCTGTCATCAGCCGCTGCAGCGGCAGGTGCTGGCGGCGCATCGCCCGGGCGATCGCGTCCTTGCCGCGCTCGACGGCCTCGTCGCGGCGAGAGCGCGAGAACCACTGGCGGATCTTGTTGCGCGCCCGCGGCGAGTGCACGAAGGTGAGCCAGTCGCGCGACGGGCCGGCGCCCTCGGCCTTGGAGGTGAGCACCTCGACCACGTCGCCGTTCTCCAGCGGTGACTCCAGCGGCACCAGGCGGCCGTTGACGCGCGCACCGACGGTGCGGTGCCCGACCTCGGTGTGCACGGCATACGCGAAGTCGATCGGACACGAGCCGGCGGGGAGGGCGATGACATCGCCCTTGGGCGTGAAGACATACACCTGACGGGCATTGATCTCATAGCGCAGGGAGTCGAGGAAGTCGGTGGGATCCTCGGTCTCCTTCTGCCAGTCGAGAAATTGCTTGAGCCACTGCATATCGGCAATCGGCCCGGTCTCGCTCGCGAGTTCATTGCGACCGGTGGACTTGTTCTCCTTGTATTTCCAGTGCGCGGCCACCCCGTATTCGGCCCGGCGGTGCATATCCCAGGTGCGGATCTGAATCTCCACCGGCCGCCCGCTCGGCCCAATCACCGTCGTATGCAAAGACTGGTACATATTGAACTTGGGCATGGCGATGTAGTCCTTGAAGCGCCCGGCAATGGGCTTCCATCGCGCATGCAGCGCCCCGAGCGCGGCATAACAGTCGCGGCTGGTGTCCACCAGCACCCGCAGCGCGACGAGATCGTGAATATCGTCGAAGGTCCGCTGGCCGACCATCATCTTCTGGTAGACGCTGTAATAGTGCTTGGGCCGGCCGGTCACCTTGGCCTTGACCCGGGCGTCGGCGAGATCGGCCTCCACCTGCTGCTGCACCTGGGCGAGATACTCGGCCCGCTCCCCCGCGCGCTCGCCCACCTGCCGCTTGATCTCTTCATAGACCTTGGGGTAGAGCGTCTTGAAGGAGAGATCCTCCAGCTCCCATTTGATGGTGTTCATGCCCAGCCGGTGGGCGAGCGGCGCATAGATGTCGAGGGTCTCGTTCGCCTTCTTCGCCGCCGACGCGGCCGGGACGTATTGCCAGGTGCGGGCATTGTGGAGGCGGTCGGCGAGCTTGATAACCAGGACGCGGATGTCGCCGGCCATCGCCACGACCATCTTGCGCAGCGTCTCGGCCTGCGCTGCGGCCTCACCCAGCTTGACCTTGTCGAGCTTGGTGACGCCGTTGACCATGTGCGCCACGTCGGGGCCGAACTCGCGTTCGATCTCCGCCAACGGGTAGTCGGTGTCCTCGACGACATCGTGCAGGAGCGCGGCCGCCAGGGTCTCGGGCGTCATGCCCAACTCGGCCAGGATGGTCGTGACCGCCAGCGGGTGCGTGATGTAGGCATCCCCGGACTTGCGCATCTGCCCCCGGTGCGCAAGTTCCGCGACCTCGTAGGCCCGCTCGATGATGGTCAGGTCGGCGCGTGGATGGCTGGCGCGAACCAGCGTGAAGAGCGGCTCGAGTGTCGGGTTGATGCTCGCCGAGCGCGGGCGGCTGAAGCGCTCGAGCCGGGCCCGCGCGCGTCCCCGCGCTGTGGTGACCGTGCTCGTCGTGCCAGTGCCGGCACCGCCGTCCTCGTCCATGAACAGACTTTACCCGGGGACGGAGTTCGCTCCGCTCACGCCAGCGTCGTTCCGGACGATCAAGCTCGCTGCGCTCGACGATCGCCCGGTCATCGACCTGCGCTCCGCTCGGTCGCTGAGACCCGGGGACGGAGTTCGCTCCGCTCACGCCAGCGTCGTTCCGGACGATCAAGCTCGCTGCGCTCGACGATCGCCCGGTCAGGCAGTAGCGAGGGTCTCCAGATCCCACTCGGCCAGGCGCGGACGACCACCGAGGCCGGCGAGTTCGAGCACGATCCCGATGCCGGCGACCTCGGCGCCGACCTCCTCGACCAACCGGCATGCCGCCTCGGCGGTGCCGCCAGTGGCCAAGACGTCATCGACGACAAAAGCGCGCTGACCAGCGCTGATCGCCCCGACCTGGATGGCCAGCGTCGCGCTGCCGTATTCCAGGTCGTAGCTGCGCTCGATCGTCGGGCCGGGCAGCTTGCCCGCCTTGCGCACCGGCACGAAGCCGGTCCCGAGCGCGTGCGCCAGGGCGGCACCGAAGATGAAGCCGCGCGCATCAATGCCGACGATCACCTCCAGACGGCCCGTATGCCGTGCACGCCAGTGCTCGATGACCGCGGCGAAGGCGACCGGATCGGCGATCAACGGACCGATGTCCTTGAACAGGATGCCTGGGCTCGGGAAGTCCGGAACATTCCGCAGAGACCCGGCCACGATCGCCGCGATGGCGCTCAACGCTTGGACTTCGGCTGTCGGCGCGGCTGGTTGCGCGGACCCTGCTGGGCGTATTTGTGGACCTGCCGGCCGGTGATGGTGCCACCCGCGGGCGCTTGACCGGTGGCGGCGTCACGCACGTCATCCGCCGGATCGTCGGCGAGGGCGGTCGCGGTAGTGGGGGCGCCGGCATACGGCTGGATGGGCGCAGCCGGGGCTGTCGACGCGGCGGGGACGGCGGCGCGGGTCGCGGCCTTGGTCTCGGCGCGCGCCGCCTGCTTCGCGAGCTTGACGACGTCGTCCTCCCGGCTGCGCATGGTGACGAGCAGCGGCGTCGCGATGAAGATCGAGGAGTAGGCACCGACGGCCATACCGATGAACAGGGCGAGCGCGAGGTCGAGCAGCGTGCCCGGGCCGAGCTTCGTGAAGGCGATGACGAGCACCGCGGCGATCGGCAGCAGGGCGACAACCGTGGTGTTGATCGAGCGCACGAGGGTCTGGTTGACCGCGAGGTTGGCCGCCCGCTCATACGACATGCGGCGATTGGCGAAGGCTTCCTGGGTGTTCTCCCGGACCTTGTCGAAGACCACGACGTTGTCGTAGAGGGAGTAGCCGAGCACCGTCAGGAAGCCGATCATGGTCGCCGGGGAGACCTCCACGCCGGTCAGGGCATAGATGCCGACGGTGAAGACCATGTCGTGAATCAACGCGACGAGGGCCGCGACCGACATCTTCCACGTGCGGAAGTAGATCGCCATGACCAGCGAGACCAGGACCAGGAAGACAATGAGCGCCTTCAGCGCCTGTTTGCTGACCGATTGTCCCCAGGACGGTCCGATGAAATTGGCGCTGACCTTCTCCTGCGGGGTGTTGAAGGCGGTCGCGAGGGCGTCGCGGACGTCATTGCTCTGGGCGTCGCTGAGCTTCTCGGTCTGCAGGCGGATGGTGTCGCTGCCGAGCTTGGTGACGCCGGCCTCGTGGCCGGGCGCGACCTTGCTGAGCGTGTCGCTCGCGACCTGCTCGTAGTTGGCCGGCACCGAGGTCGTCGAGACCCGGAACTCCGAGCCGCCGGTGAACTCCAGACCGAGGTTGAGGTGGCGCACGCCGAGACCGAGGGCCGCGAGGAGCAGGCCGATGGCCGACAGGGCATACCAGCGGCGGCGCAGGCCGATGAAGTCGATCGACCGCTTGCCGGTGTAGAGATCGTTGCCGAACTGGGCGAAGCTCGTCATGCCTGGCCTCCTTCAGCCGCGGCGCGGTGGGGTGCGGAGATGCGGCCGCGGCCGGCATACCGGACCTTGGCGCCCAAGCGTTCGGGATCTAGGCCCGACCACTTGTGCCCGTCGGCGAAGAATTTGCGCCGGGCGAGCAGCGAGACCACCGGGTGCGTGAACACGAAGACCACCAGGATGTCGATGAGGGTCGTCAGGCCGAGGGTGAAGGCAAAGCCGCGGACGCTGGACGAGGCGAGCAGGTAGAGCACCAGGGCGCCGAGGAAGTTCACGCCATCGGCGACCACGATGGTTCGCTTGGCGCGCTTCCAGCCGGAGTCCACCGCGGTGCGCAGGGTGCGGCCGTCGCGGACCTCGTCGCGGATGCGCTCGAAGTAGACGATGAAGGAGTCGGCGGTGACACCGATGGCCACGATCAGGCCGGTCACTCCGGCCATGTCCAGGCGGTAGTTCTGCGCCCAGCCGAGGATGGCGATCGTCAGATAGGTCAGCAGGGCCGCGATGACGATCGAGGCGACCGTGACCAGGCCGAGGGCGCGGTACTGGAAGAGGGAGTAGAGGACAACGAGCACCAGTCCGACGAGCCCGGCGAGGATGCCCAGACGCAACTGCTCCTCACCCAGGGTCGGGCTGATCTGGGTGCGCGTCTGCAGGTCGAAGGAGATCGGCAGCGAGCCGAACTTCAGCTGTTTGGCGAGTTCCTGCGCCTCTTGGAAGGTGAAGCCGCCGGTGATCGAGGCCTGGCCGTTGGTGATCGGCTCGTTGAACTGCGGGGCGATGATCACGCTGGAGTCCAGGACCGACGCGAGCTGGTTGCGGGGGCTGGGCAGGTTGAGCATCTCGATGCTCAGGTCGCCATAGGTCTTGGTCGCCTTGGAGTCGAGCGAAAGCTGGATCTCCACGACATTGGTCGGCTGGCCGTTCTGCGCGAGGCGGTAGCCCGCCTGGGCGTCGGTGATGTCGGCGCCGCCGACGGCGACCGGGCCAAGGATGTATTTGGCCGTCTTGTCGGTGCTACAGGTGACCAAGGGCTTGGCCGGGTCATCGACGATCGTGTCGAGCACGCCGTCTTTGCTGCAGTCGAGCGCGTCGAACTGAGTAGTCAGCCCGGGCGTCACCCAGGCCTGGTCGGTCGCGCTGGTCGGCGTGCCCGAGGGGGCGGCCGACGACGTGGCGCCCCCCGACGCGCTGCTCGTGCTCTTGTCGGTGCTGGAGGCCGACGTGCTGGTCGATGTGCCGGTGGACGTCGACGAACCGGTCGAGGTCGACGTCGGCGTGGGTGCAGGCGTCCCGGCAGCCACCGTCAGGACCGGCCGGAACTGCAGGGCCGACGATCGCCGCAGGCTGTCCTCCTGCTGCCGGGTGGGGTCACCCGCCATGCTGACGACGATATTGTCGGCGCCCTGCGTGGTGACCTCGGCGCCGCTGACGCCCTGGGAGTCGACACGTTCGGCGATGATGTCGCGGGCCTGGGCCACCTGCTGCGACGTGACCGTCTGGTCGCCGACGAGCCGAGGCTTGAGGACGAGTTGGGTGCCGCCTTCGAGGTCGAGACCGAGCTTCGGTGTCCACTGGGCAGTGCTCTTCCACACGGCGCCGCCGAGCACAGCGGCCAGGGCTGCGACCATCACGAAGAAGGTGACAAGGGTGCGGACGGCACCATCGGGGCGACCGCGCGTCGGGCGCGTCGATGCACGAGCCATGGGTCAGTTGCTCCCCTGATCGACGGGTCCGGTCTGGTCGAGGGGGCCGGTCGGGGGCGCGGGCTGGTAGCGCGACCCGATCGCGCGGCGGTCGAAGCGAACGCGCACACCCGGGGCAACTTCGAGCGTGGTCACCTGACCGTCCAGCGCGGCAACCCGTCCGATCATGCCCGACGTCGTCACCACCTCATCACCCACCCCGATGGAGGCCTGGACATTCTTGAGCGCCTGGGTGCGGCGGCGCTGGGAGAACATCAGGACAAAGAGCAGGACGAGCGGCAGGAGAAGCAGAAGCACGCTGCCCATGCCCGAGCCCGATTGGGTGGCGGTGGCCAAGCCCGTATGCATCGTGAGAAATCCTTGGTGTCAGGCGTGCGGAATCGACGGCTCACGCGGGAGCCACCGACCGAGTCTAGGCGACGCCCCCGCAGCGGGACGAATGCCGACCCCGCGTCGGCGAGTGGGCGGCATACGGCCATCGGTGGCGTCCGCCGAGGTGAACGGCCCGCCCGAGCCCGTGGTTCCCCCTGTCCCTAAAGTCTGCTAGCAGGGTTTAGGTCACCTGCAGCAGGTTCGACCATGCTGAACGTGACCTAAGTGCTGCTACCAGGGTTGAGGAACAGGGCCCGTCACTCGAAGCGGGTGGCGACGCCGTCGAACGGCAGGACGTCCTGGCCGATGGCCGTATGCGGCGGTATGAGGCCGAGGTGCGTCCACGCCGCCCGCAGGGCGGTGCGTCCGCGGGCCGTCCGCTCGAGGAAGCCCTGGCGCACGAGGTAGGGTTCGGCCACCGTCTCGACGGTGTCGGGTTCCTCGCCGACGGCGACGGCGAGCGTGGTGATGCCAACCGGGCCGCCGCCGTATTTGCGGCACAACGCATCGAGCACCGCACGGTCGAGGCGGTCCAGGCCCACGGGATCGACATCGAAGAGATCCAGCGCCGCCGCGGCGGCCCCCCGGTCGATCCGCCCGTCGCCGTGCACCTGTGCCCAGTCGCGCACCCGGCGCAGCAGCCGGTTGGCGATGCGCGGGGTGCCGCGCGATCGGCCGGCGATCTCGACCACCGCGTCGTCGTCGATCTGAACGGCCAGCAACCCGGCGGACCGGCGCAGAATCCGGGCCAGATCGGCCGGGTCGTAGAAGTCGAGCCGGCCGGTGAAGCCGAAGCGGTCGCGCAGGGGCGCAGGCAACAGGCCGTCCCGGGTGGTCGCACCGACGACGGTGAAGGGCGGCAACTCCAGAGGGATCGCCGTCGCGCCGGGACCCTTGCCGACGATGATGTCGACCCGGAAGTCCTCCATCGCCAAATAGAGCATCTCCTCGGCGGCCCGGGACATCCGATGGATCTCATCGAGGAAGAGCACCTCGTGCTCGGCCAGCGAGGACAAGATCGCGGCCAGGTCGCCGGCGTGCTGGATGGCTGGACCGCTGGTGACCCGGATCGGCTGCTCCAACTCGGCCGCGACGATCATCGCGAGCGTGGTCTTGCCCAGCCCGGGCGGCCCCGAGAGCAAGATGTGATCCGGCGCCGTGCCGCGTTGGCGGGCGGCCCGCAGCACTAGATCGAGTTGGTCGCGCACCCGTGGCTGCCCGGGAAAGTCCGCCAGCCGCTTCGGTCGCAGCGCGGCCTCGACGATTTGCTCGTCGTTCTCGCGCGCCGGATCCACTACCCGGCTCGACTCCGGCGAGCGAGCGTCGTCCGACTCTGGTGTGCCCTCCCGGATCTCGCTGGCGAAACCGCTCACCGGCCCAACTCTCGCAAGGCCGCGCGCAGCAGGGCGGCCACTTCGGTCGGCGCATTGTCGGCGGCAGCGACCTTGTCCACGGCGTCGCCGGCGGCCTTCTGCGTCCAGCCCAGCCCGACGAGTGCCTCGACGACCTGGTCGCGGTCGTGCGCCACTACGGTGGGCAGGCCGGCCGCGTCGGCGGGTGACGGCATACCGACCTTGTCACGCAACTCCAGGATGAGGCGCTCGGCGCCCTTGCGGCCGACACCGGGCACCTTGGTGAGCGCGGTGATATTGCCGGCACCGATCGCAACGGCTAGCTCCACCGGGCTGAAGACGGACAGAATGGCCAGCGCGAGCCGCGGGCCGACACCGGTCACCGTCTGCGCGGTCTCGAACATCTCGCGTTCGCCCGCCGTCCCGAAGCCGAAGAGCGTCAGGCTGTCCTCGCGCACCACGAGGCTGGTCGCGAGCGACGCTTCGGTCCCGGCCCGATGGGTGGCGGCCGTCGCGGGGGTCGTATGGACGAGCAGCCCCACTCCGCCCACGCGCAAGACCAGCCGATCGAGGCCGACGTGCTCGATGGTTCCGGTGATGCTGGCGATCACGGCATACCTCCGGGGGTCAGTGCGGCGACGCGCGCGGCCGCGCTGCCTCGCCAGGCATGGCAGATGGCCAGCGCGAGGGCGTCGGCCGCGTCGGCCGGGCGGGGCGGTTCGTCCAGGCGCAAGATCTTGGTGACCATGGTGGTGACCTGGGCCTTCTCGGCGCGCCCGCTCCCGGTCACGGCGGCCTTGACCTCGGTCGGCGTGTGGAAGACGATCGGCACGCCGTGCTTGTGCGCGGTGAGCAGGGCGATGGCGGTTGCGTGGGCCGTGGTCATGACGGATGCGACATTGGCATCGGCGAAAACCCGTTCTACCGCAACGACATCGGGACTGAAACGCCGCAGCCACTCCCCCAGTTGAGTCTCGAGATAGGCCAGTCGCTCCCCCGGCTCCGCGTCGCTGGGCGTGCGGACGACGCCGACGGCGATCATCCGGGCACGGCCGGCACTGCCGTCGACGACGCCGAGGCCGCACCGCGTCAAACCCGGGTCGACACCCAGCACTCGCATGGCTGCCTCCTTCGTGAGTTCGACGGCGCAATTGCGCGTGGACTACCGAACACCTGTTCGGTAGCCCACCGTACGCGATGCGAGCCGCCGGTATGCCGTCAACACGCCCGCGGCCCGTATGCCGGCGTCGCTCAGTCCTCGGCGTCGAGTTCCGCGAGCACCTCGTCGGAGATGTCGCCATTGGCGAAGACGTTCTGGACGTCGTCGGAATCCTCCAGGGCGACGATGACGCGGATCATCCGCTTGGCGCCCTCGAGGTCGAGCGGGACCTGCAGGTTGGGGACGAAGGACGCCTCGGCGGAGTCGTAGTCGATGCCGGCGTCCTTGAGGGCGTTGCGCACGCCGACATAGTCCGAGGCCTCGGAGACGATCTCGTAGGAGTCGCCGTTGTCGTTGACCTCTTCGGCTCCGGCGTCCAGGACGACCTCGAGGATGTCGTCCTCGCTCTTCTCGCCCTTGGGGACGATCACGACGCCCTTGCGATTGAAGATGTAGGCCACCGAGCCTGGGTCGGCGAGGTTGCCGCCGTTGCGGGTGAGCGCCGTGCGCACCTCGGCCGCCGCGCGGTTGCGGTTGTCGGTGAGGCACTCGATCAGAAGCGCGACGCCGCCGGGGGCATACCCCTCATACATGATCGTCTGCCAGTCCGCGCCGCCGGCCTCGGCACCGGAGCCGCGCTTGACGGCCCGGTCGATATTGTCATTGGGGACCGAGGACTTCTTGGCCTTGTAGATCGCATCCCAAAGGGTGGGGTTGCCGTCCGGGTCGCCGCCGCCACTGCGCGCCGCGACCTCGATGTTCTTGATCAGCTTGGCGAAGAGCTTGCCGCGCTTGGCGTCCTTGGCGGCCTTCTGGTGCTTCGTAGTGGCCCATTTGGAGTGGCCGGACATGCGTCACCTTCGAGAAAGTCGGGTTGTTACGGGCTGTCGGGCGATAGTACCGGCCGGCCCTCGACCATGCGGACGAAGAGCTGGTGGATGCGGTGATCGCGGGTGACCTCCGGATGGAAGGACGTCGCCAGGAGATTACCCTGCCGGACCGCCACCACCGCGCCGGTGGCCGGTCCTGCCTCGACCCGCGCGAGGACGCTCGCGTGCGGGCCGACCGCCTCGACCCAGGGGGCGCGGATGAACACGGCGCGCAGCGGCTCGGGGCCGAGTTCCCGGATGTGGAGATCCGCCTCGAAGGAGTCCACCTGGCGGCCGAAGGCGTTGCGGCGCACGGTGATATCAAGGCCGCCGAGAGTCTGCTGGTCGGCGCGCCCGCCCTCGATCCGATCGGCGAGCATGATCATCCCCGCGCACGAGCCGTATGCCGGCATCCCCGCCGCAAGCCGCTCCCGGAGCGGGTCGTCGAGGGCGAAGGCACGCACAAGCTTGTCCATGGTCGTCGACTCGCCACCGGGGATAATGAGGCCATCGATCCGGGCGACCTCCTGCGGGCGGCGGATCGTCACAACGTCGACATCGAGGCTGCGCAGCACATCGACGTGCTCTCGGACATCGCCCTGAACCGCGAGGACCCCGATCGTCGTCATGCGGGCGAGGGGCTCGCCAGGGTGACGTCTACTCCTGGCAGCACCTGCGCTTGGGATCGGCCGGACACAGCCGGCAGTCTAGTGACCAGTCCCCGCTGCCTTCACCGGAGAAGACGCGCGGCAGACGATCCCTCGACTTTGCCTCGCAAAGTAATGCGAGCTTTGCCGTGCAAAGTTTGTGCCGCAAAGTCAGGAGACCACAGATGACCGACCTCACCACGAGCACGACCCACGCCCACCTGCGCACCACGCCGACCGGCCCGGCCCCGCGCGGCTCCGCCGCGAAGGACAACGCCATCTGCGCAGCTATCCTCGCCGGTGCGGCGATCGCCTGGTTCGGCTGGGGCCAGGCCGGACACCGGCTCGGCGCAGTCCTCGGCATCGGGTCCGTCCTCGCTGCGCTCGTCACGGTCGCCGCCGCCATCGGCATCGGCGTCATCTGGCTCCAGGTGCGCAGGCAGGAGCCGTATGCCGGGCCGACCGCCGCGACCGCGGCCTTCTTCGGGATCTTGCTCGTGCTCGCCGGTGCCCTCACCGCCGTGCGGACCCGCCAGGCCACGGCCGGAATCAGCGGATCGAGCGACTGGCAGGGCTCGATCTACGGCTTCGGGTGGGGCCTGGGCTTCCTCGCCCATTTCGCGCTGGCCGGGGCACTGGTCCGCGCCGGCGCACCGGCCACCGCGATGGGTGTCCAGGGTGTCGTCGGATCCCTGGTCGTCGTCGGCCTGATGTATCTCTTCGGGGCGGCCGTATGGGGCGTGCGCCCGATGGCCGTGCTCGGCGCCTGGCTCCTCATCGTCGCCGCAGGGGCGGGCTTGGCGGGCCCGGTCACCGCCGCGCTTATCGGTGCCGTCCTTGGGGGCGGCGGGTTCCTGGCGGCGGCCGGGTGGCTGACGGTGACGCGGCGATGACACGGGAGACGACGACGGCCACCGACCTTGACCCGGTCATCCACGTCCCGGTCCGGCTGCGGCTCATGGTGATCCTGACCGAGCTCCCGGCAGGCGACACCATGTCCTTCCCGCGGCTACAGGACCTCCTAGAACTCACGCCGAGCAATCTGATCACCCACCTGCGCAAGCTCGAAGAGGCCCGCTACGTCGAAACGGTCAAGACGGGACGGGTGACGACCGCCCACGTCACCGACGGCGGGCGGGCGGCCTTCACGGCATACCGCAGGAATCTGGCGGCGCTGCTGGGAGGCTGAGGGCCGGCGGCCCGGCGAGCGATCAGGGCGCCTGTCCGGCCGGGGCGGCGAGCCCGGCGATGAAGACTTCGACGCCGAAGGCGAAGCGTTCGTCGCCGCCGCCGGTGGTCATCGCCCCGACTATGGCCGTCAGATAGGGATAGCGATCGGCCGGGAGCGTCGGCGACGCGCCCCCGATCAGGGCACAACGGCATACGTCCTGCGGTAGGCCTCGCCGGGCGTCCTCCTCGCCGCGGAGATCATGGATTTGCTCGATGCCCTGATCACCTCGATCGCCGGCCCGACCATCGTGCGCGATCTCGGGGGCGGCGAGACACCCATCCAATGGCTGGCCGCGGCCTACACCCTGGCATGGCGAGCGGACTGCCTATCGGCGGGCGACTGGGTGAGATCGCCGGCCGGGTCGCGAACGATGCCGGACGCGATCGGACCCTTACCAGCCGCGCTCGGCCAGTCGGTGCGGCTGCGGGATCTCATCGACATTGATGCCGACCATCGCCTCACCGAGGCCGCGCGAGACCTTGGCGATCATGTCGGGGTCGTCGAAGAAGGTGGTCGCCTTCACGATGGCTTCGGCGCGCTGGGCCGGGTTGCCGGACTTGAAGATCCCGGAGCCGACGAAGACGCCCTCGGCGCCGAGCTGCATCATCATCGCCGCGTCCGCGGGGGTGGCGATGCCGCCGGCGGTGAACAGCACGACCGGCAGCTTGCCCGCCTGCGCGACCTCTTTGACCAGCTCATACGGGGCCTGCAACTCCTTCGCGGCCACGAAGAGCTCGTCCTCGGGGAGATTCTGCAGGCGGCGGATCTCGCCGCGGATCTTGCGCATGTGGGTGGTGGCGTTCGAGACATCGCCGGTGCCGGCCTCGCCCTTGGAGCGGATCATGGCCGCCCCCTCGGTGATACGTCGCAGCGCCTCGCCGAGGTTGGTCGCCCCGCAGACGAAGGGCACCGTGAAGGCCCACTTGTCGATGTGGTTGGCGTAGTCGGCCGGAGTCAGCACTTCGGACTCGTCGATGTAGTCGACGCCCAGCGCCTGCAGAACCTGGGCCTCGACGAAGTGTCCGATGCGGGCCTTGGCCATCACCGGAATGGACACTGCGGCGATGATGCCGTCGATCATGTCGGGGTCGCTCATCCGCGACACGCCGCCCTGGGCCCGGATGTCGGCGGGCACTCGCTCGAGGGCCATGACCGCCACCGCGCCGGCATCCTCGGCGATGCGCGCCTGCTCGGGGGTGACGACGTCCATGATGACGCCGCCCTTGAGCATCTCGGCCATGCCGCGCTTGACGCG
Organism: Nostocoides vanveenii; assembly: GCF_039531165.1. Lineage (NCBI taxonomy): Bacteria > Bacillati > Actinomycetota > Actinomycetes > Micrococcales > Intrasporangiaceae > Nostocoides > Nostocoides vanveenii. The sequence goes on from NZ_BAAAPN010000034.1 coordinate 114,286, forward strand.
AGCGGTGCCGGTCTCGGCACCGCTGGTGGGTGTGGTGGTGTCGGCCATGACCGTGCGCCTCGATCGTTCTCAGGGATGGGGTGGGCCCGCCAGGAGGCGGCCCCGGAACCTGCCGAGTGTATGCCGCGCCCCGCGGGCCGCGCGAATGTCGAGGCGCGCGCGCCTGCGCCCATCGACTGTGGCGACCCCGTAGTCAGGGCGCCGGATCGCCCGGCAGCGCGTCGTCGAACTCGACGAAGTCCGGCAGGGCGGCATACCCGGCCAGGTGGAAGACCCGCACGACACCCTTGCGGCGGACCCGGCGCACATCGCGCACCGCCTGGTTGAGGAAGTTCCGGGCGTACTGAGCCCGGCGACCTGCCGCCAGCACCCGCTCCCAGGCATCCCCGGCCGGTCCGTCGTCCGCCGCCAGGCCGGCGCGGACATCGACCGTCATGGTCGCGGCCAGGGCCTCGGTCAGTTGGGATTCGACATCCTCGCGCCGTCCGAAATGCTGACCGTCGAGCAGGTCCGCGCCCACGTGCTCGGTCGTGCGTTCCAATGCATCCGAGGCCGCCGCGGCCAGCAGCATCGAGGAGGCCGGGTCGAGCACCCCGCTGTTGGCCAACTCCAGGCTGGCCTCGGCTCGGCGCACGAGATTGGCATCGAGCGCGGACACCGCCCCCTCGGCGCGCGTGTGCAGCCGGTCGAGCCGGGCGGCTGTGTAGGACAGATACCAGGCGACCGCCAGCACCAGGACCAGGCAGATCTCGAGGATCTCGCGCGCGCTCATCGCACAGGCTCAGCCGCAACGGTCACGGTGTCGTAGACGGCGACCACGTCGCGGCCGACCCGGTCCCAGTCGAAGGCACCGGCCCGGCTGGCCGCGCGCTCGCCCAGCGCCCTCAACTCTCCCGGGGACCGGATCAAGTCGACGATCACCCGAGCCAGGGCCGCGGGGTCCGCAGTTGGGAAGACCCGACCGCCGGGTCGCTCGCCGAGAACGCTGATAAAGGCCGGTAGGTCGCTGGCGACCACCGGCGTCCCCGTAGCCATGGCCTCCACCAGCACGATCCCGAAGCTCTCCCCGTGGGTATTGGGCGCGGCATACAGATCGATCGAGGCGAGAAGATCGGCCTTGGTCGCGTCGTCCACCGCGCCGAGGAACTCCGTCGCCGCGGCGACGCGCGCCGTCATCAGTCCGGCCACCTCCGCCGGCTCCCCTGGGCCCGCGACCAGCAACCGCGCGCCCGGGATCGCCGCGAGCAAGGCGTCGAAGGCCTCGGCCAGCACCGCAAAACCCTTGCGCGGCTCGGCGATCCGCCCGAGGAAACCGATCGTCGGCCGCCCCGGGCTACCCGCCCACTCCGGCCGGGGCGTCGCCCCCGCGAACTGCGCGACGTCCACGCCATTGGGGATCACGACCGCGTCGCCGCCGATATGCCGGCGCACAGTCCGTCGCGCATCCTCGGAGACCGCGATCCGGCCAGTGATCCTCTCCAGCGAGGGTCGCAGCAGTGGATGGGCGGCGAGCATCGCTCGCGAGCGCAGGGTGGACGTGTGAAAGGTCGCCACGATCGGCCCCGTCGCTGCCCACAGGGCGATCACGCTTGCGCTCGGCGTCATGGGCTCGTGGAGGTGGACCACGTCGAAGTCCCCCTCCGACAACCAGCGCGAGACCCGTCCCGCGGTGACCGGCCCGAAGGTCAGCCGCGCGACCGACCCGTTGTAGCGGACCGGTACGGCCCGACCACACGACGTCAGATAGTCCGGGAGGTCGCTTTCGTCCTCGGCCGGGGCCAGCACCCGCACCTCGTGGCCGCGCTGCCGCAGCCACCCCGCGAGGTCACGCACGTGATACTGCACGCCGCCGGGGACATCCCAGCTGTAGGGGCAGACCAGGCCGATGCGCATGTCACCGATCCTCTCCCAACCCGCTCACGGGATCGAGGTCGGCCATGAAAACTCGTTGCAACATATGCCAATCGCTCGGATCGTCGGCCACGACGGCGCCGAGCGCGTCCGCGCATCGCTGCGTCATCGTGTGGGCGCGCTCCCGCGTCGACCCCTCGGCCGGCACGGCGACCGGGTCGTGGAAACGGATATCGATGCCCCACCCCCGCCCGCGGCGCGTATGCCGGATGGTCACCGGAAAGAGCGGCGCACCCACCGCGAGCGCCAGCGCAGCGGGCCCGATCGCCATCCGCGCCGGCTGTCCGCAGAAGACCACTTCCACCCCGCCGCCGGTCAGGTCCCGGTCCGCGAGCAGAGGCACGACCACCGGTCCGACGGCTTCGCGGCGCAACCCCGCGAAGACGTCACCGCCCCCCGTCAGGGGGAGGATCGTCATACCGAGCAGGGTGCGGAAGTCGAGGAACTCCGCGAAAACCGCCTCCGGCTCCAGCCGCTCCGCGACCGTCACGACGCGCCCGAGCGCCCGGCAGCACCAGGCGCCCGCCAGATCCCAGTTGCCCAGATGCCCGAGGAAGCACACGACCGGCCCGCCCGCCGCGAGCACCGCCCGCACCGGCCCCTCCCCTGCCACCGTGACCTTGGCGTCGACGTCCGCGGCGCTCATGGCCGGCAGCCGGAAGGCCTCGCAGTAGTAGCGCAGGTAGGCCCGCATCCCGCGCCGCACCAGAGCGTCCAACTCCACGTCGTTGAGGTCGGGCCGCACCCGGGCATAATTCGCGCGCAGGCGCCGCACGCCGGTCCCGCCGCGGCGCACCGTCACATCGGCGACCCGGTCGAAGATCCCGTATGCTGCGCCCTCCGGCAACGCGCGCACCACCGCCCACCCGAGGCGGAACCCCGCGACCGTCAGCAGGTCGCCCGCGCGGCTCACAGCTCCGCGAGGGCCTGGACGCGCACCGCCCACATGCGCTGGATCACGGTGATCAGGCTGGCCAGGGCGAGCAGGGCCAGCACGGTCGTCAGCACGATCTCGGGCAGCCCGAGGCCGACCAGGCCGGTGGTGACCAGGGTGGCGACCAGCCGGTCGGCGCGCTCGGCGATGCCGACATTCGCGGTCATACCGAGGCCTTCGGCGCGCGCCTTGGCGTAGGAGACCACGCTGCCGAGGATCAGACAGGCCAGCGCCAGGGCCGCCATCAGGTTGTCGTCGCCGCCACCGGCATACCACAGGACGAGGCCGCCGAAGATCGCTGCGTCGCCCATCCGGTCGAGGGTGGAATCGAGATACGCGCCCCACTTACCCGAGCGGCCGGACATCCGCGCCATCACGCCGTCGACGGTGTCGGAGAAGACGAAGGCCGTGATGACCAGGGTCCCGATGAAGAACTCGTGCCGCGGGTAGAAGGCCAGCGCTCCGAAGCACACGCCGAGCGTCCCGACGATGGTGACGACGTCGGGTGAGATGCCGAGCGCGAGGAAGAGCCTGGCAACCGGGGTGAAGACCTTGGTGAAAAAGGCCCGCGCATATCGATTGAGCATGGTGGCTCACAGCGTAGCCACGCGCACCCCCAGCGCGCCGTAGGTGCCACGGTCCGCGCGCCGTGCCATGACACCATGCCCGTATGCAGGAGGGGAGCCGGGGCCGGTTGACCCCCACCGCCGTGGGCTGGCGGGTTGTTGTGACCGCGGCGTTGACCGTCGGCGTCTGGGCAGGGACTGCCGTCGGGAATGACCAGTGGTGGCCCTTCGCACCCATGTCGCAGTACGCCTTCCTCGTCCAAAATGGCCAAGCAGGCATCGTCAACAGCCCGTTCATGGAAGCCCGGCTGACCGACGGCACCCTGGAGCGGGTCGCGCTGAGCGCTCAGGGGTTGGGCATCGAGCGCTCGGAGATCGAGGGCCAGTTGCCCAGCTTCATCCGCGAGCCGAGCCGGATGCAGGCCATCGCCATCCTGCGCGCCCGCCGGGAGCCGGACGCGCCGCGTTATACGGCCGTCTATCTGCGCAACCGGCAGACCCGTCTGGACGCGGCCCGCACCGAGAAGATCATCGATCTCGCCTCCTGGCAGGTCCGCGATCCGCAGGATCCCGAGTCCTGGGACGGGCGGCCGTGACCGCGCCGGCGACGGGGAGCCGGGCCCGCGCGACGGGCCTGCGCCCTTGGCTGTTCGCTCCGGTCGCGCTGGCGAGGGTGGCGTGGCTGCGCACTCTGATCTATCTCTATGTCGTCTTCGACGTCCTCGTGGTCGTCACCGATCCGATCCCGCACGGCTGGGTCCCAGTCGAGCTCTACCACCCGGTGCTCGTCCGTCAGGTGCTGCATCTGCCCGCCCCGAGCCCGGTCTACGTCCGCGTCCTTTTGGCCGTCATCCTGCTCTCGGCCCTGGTGGCCGCAACCGGCCGGCTGCCGCGGATCGCCGGCCTGATCTGTGCGTTCGGGATGCTCGACTGGATCTCGAATGCCTTCTCCTACAGCAAGATCGATCACGATCACTATGCGTTGATCATCGCGCTCTTCGTGCTGCCCACGGTCGGCCGGGCGCGTTATCGCGATGTCGACGTGCGCACGGAGGCTGCGGGCTGGGCGATCCGGATGATCCAGATGTCCGCGGTCGCCATCTACTTCCTCAGCGCCTGGGCCAAGATGCGCTTCGGCACCTGGGGCTGGGCCAATGGCGCGACCTTGATCTGGGCGCTGACCCGGCGCCCGAACGGTCTGGCGCCCTGGATCGCCTCGCACCCCACCCTGACCCACGCCCTCCAATGGCTCATCCTCGTTGCGGAGTCCTGCTCCCCCGCGTTGTTGTGGTTGCGAGGCCGGGCACTCGCCGCCGGCTTGCTCTTCTTCCTCGGTTTCCACGCCAGCACCTACTACTTGCTGCGTATCCACTTCCTGCCCTTGGTCGTCTGCCTGTTCGCCTTCATGCCGCTGGAACGCATCGCGCCGTATGTCGCGTCCGGCCGCACTGCGCGCATCGGCCGAAACAATCCCGTCACATCGCGGTGACCCCGAGGTCACTCGCCATCCCTAGGCTTGCTCACCATGACCGAGCCGACGTCGCCCGTGAGCCTTTTCGACGGCTATCGCAGGGGCGCCGCTTGGGATGAGATGGTCGCCGAGGACGGGGTACCGCGCACGCCCTACAAAGCGGTCCACCACACCTTGCGGTCGATTAGCGCCGGGACCTTGAAGGACCGCGCCGACACGCTCGCCCGCAACTACATCGACCAGGGCGTCACCTTCGACCATGCCGGGGTGGAGCGTCCCTTCCCGCTGGACGCCGTTCCCCGGGTGCTCTCGGCGCACGAATGGCAGATCATCGAATCCGGTGTAGCGCAACGGGTCTCGGCCCTGGAGGCATTTCTCGACGACGTGTACTCCCGCGAGGGCGATGTGCCCCGCTGCGTCCACGAGAGCGTCGTGCCGTGGAGCCTGATCGCCTCCTCCACGCACTACCACCGCGCGGTCATGGGCATCCGGCCGACGAATGGGGTGCGCGTCCACGTCTCCGGGGTCGACCTGATCCGGGACGAGGCCGGCGTCTTTCGCGTGCTGGAGGACAACGTCCGGGTGCCCTCTGGGGTGAGCTATGTCATCGCCAACCGGCGAGCCATGGCCAATGTCTTCCCCGAGGCCTTCTCGACCATGCGGATCCGCCCGGTCAGCGACTACCCCCGTATGCTGCTCGCCGCCCTGCGCCGGTCCGCCCCCGACGGCGCGACCGACCCGACCGTCGTCGTGCTCACCCCGGGCGTCTATAACTCGGCCTACTTCGAGCACGCCTTGCTGGCCCGGATGATGGGCGTCGAACTCGTCGAGGGCCGTGACTTGGTGTGCGTCAGCGGTCAGGTGCGGATGCGCACCACCCACGGCGACCGCCCGGTCGATGTCATCTATCGCCGGGTCGATGACGACTTCCTCGACCCGGTGCACTTCCGCGGTGACTCGGTGCTCGGGTGTGCCGGCCTGGTCTCGGCGATGCGCGCGGGCCGGGTGACCGTGGCCAATGCTCTGGGCAATGGGGTGGCCGATGACAAGCTGATCTATACCTATGTGCCGGATCTGATCCGCTTCTATCTCGGCGAGGACCCGATCCTGCCCAATGTCGAGACCCACCGGTGCGCCGAACCCGGCGCCCTCGCCCATGTGCTGGACCATCTCGATGAGATGGTCGTCAAACCCGTGGACGGTTCGGGCGGTAAGGGCCTGGTGGTCGGCCCCCGCGCCGACGGCGCGACTCTCGACACCCTGCGGGCGGCACTCGAGGGCGACCCGCGCGGCTGGATCGCCCAGCCCGTTGTCCAGCTCTCGACCGTCCCCACCTTTATCGACGGCGCGCTTGTCCCCCGGCACGTCGACCTGCGGCCCTTTGCCGTCAACGACGGCGAGCGCATCCGCGTCTTGCCCGGCGGGTTGACCCGCGTGGCCCTTCCCGAGGGCGAGCTCGTCGTCAACTCCAGCCAGGGTGGCGGGTCCAAAGACACCTGGGTGCTCGCCGGCCGCGACACCCGAACCTCGTCCCCCGAGCCGCTGCGTGCGGGCGCCGAGATGCGTGAAGTCGTCGTGATGAGCGCCCCGACCGCGTCCCCCGAGGACTCGATGCGCGCCCAACAGCAGCAACAACAACAGACCCGGATCACCGAAGGCGGCATCCCATGCTGAGCCGGATCGCCGAGTCGCTCTTCTGGATCGGCCGCCACATCGAGCGCGCCGACGGCACGGCCCGGATCGTCGACGTCCTGCGCCTGCAGTTGCTGGAAGACCCGGGTGCGAATGAGAAGGAGGCCTCCCGCACGACATTGGCCGTCATGGGGGCGACCCACGCCGACGGCGCTGGATACGCCGAGGTCGGTCAGCTGCTCGTCTTCGACGCGGGCTATTCCAGCTCGATCGGGGGCGCCTGGACGGCTGCTCGCGAGAACGCTCGGCGGGCGCGCGAGACGCTCTCGACCGAGCTCTGGGAGGCCATCAACACCACCTGGCACCGCTGGCACAACTTCGGCCAGTCCGCCGTCACCGAGCGGCATTTGTCCTGGACCCGCGAGCGCGCCGCCCTGATCTCCGGCGTGGCCGACTCCACGATGAGCCATGACGAGGCCTGGGACTTCCTCGTCCTGGGCCGCAGCCTCGAGCGCGCCGATATGACGGCGCGCCTGGTGGCGGCCTGGGGGTTGCCGCGTGGCGGTGCCCCGTGGTCGGTCGTGCTCAGCAGTTGCGGCGCGCATCAGGCTTTCATGCGCAGTCAACGCGGCCTGCTCTCCGACGACCGGGCGGCTGCCTTCCTCGTGCTCGACCGGGCCTTCCCGAGGTCGGTCTATTTCGCGCTGCGCGAGGCCGAGGGCCGGCTCGCTGCCCTGGATCCTCAGGACGGCCGCACCGCGATCACCGACGAGGCGCGTCGCCAGCTGGGCCGGGTCCGCACCGAGCTGGAGTTCCGTCCCGTCGCTGAGGTGCTGCACGATCTGCCCGGACAGATGCAGCGGGTGCAGCTGGCGGTCACGGCCGCGGCCTTCGCCGTCGGCAGCCGCTACTTTCAGACCGGACCGCTGCCCGAATGGACCGAGGAACTGATCTGACATGCGCCGCTATCGCATCCTGCATACGACGACGCTGACGTATGACGTGCCCGTCCGTTCGGCGCACAACGAGCTGCGGATGACGCCGATCAACGAGCCGGGGCAGACGACCCTGGAGAACCGCATCCGGATCCGGCCGCTGACCTGGAGCACGGTCTATCGCGACCACTTCGGGACCCATGTGACCTCGATGGAGAGCCTGCCCGCCCATGACCGGCTGACCATCGAGGCGATCTCCACCGTCGAACGCGCCGATCCCGCTGAGTGGCCGTTCTCGCCGGGGTGGGCGGCGCTGGCCGACCCCACGGTCCAGGACCGGCATTTCGAGTGGCTGATGGTCACCTCGCGCACCCGTCCGGGCGCGGGCATCGCGGACCTGGCGGCCGGTGTGCGCGACCGGGCCACGCCCCGCGACGCGGCCCTCGCCCTCGCCGAGCAGCTGCGTGCGGAGATGACCTATCGCGCCGGGGTGACGGGTGTGCAGAGTTCTGGCGAGCAGGCCTGGGCGGAGAAGTCCGGGGTGTGCCAGGACTTCGTGCACGTGACGATCGGCGCCCTGCGCAGCCTCGGCATACCGGCGCGTTATATCTCCGGCTATCTCGTCCCCAAGCGCGACGCCGAGGTCGGCGACACCGCCACGGGCGAGAGCCACGCCTGGGTCGAGCTCTGGGACGGTGGCTGGATCCCGATCGACCCGACCAATGGCGCGCCCGTGGGCGCCGACCATGTCGTGGTCGCCCGCGGCCGGGACTATGACGACGTGTCGCCCTTCAAGGGGGTCTACTCCGGCGCCGGCACGGCGATCCTGACCGTGGCGGTCACCTTTACCCGCCTCGCGTGACCGGCGGCCCGCGTCAGCGAGCCCACGCCTCGGCGATTTGGGTGCGGACGTCTTCGAGCAGCGCTGGCAACGCCTTGGTCTGACCCACGATCGGCAGGAAGTTCGCGTCGCCGGCCCAGCGCGGGACGATGTGTTGATGCAGGTGGGCAGCCACCCCGGCACCGGCGACCGCGCCCTGGTTCATCCCGATGTTGTAGCCGTGCGGATTCGACGCGGTTTGCAAGGCGGCGATCGCGGCCTTGGTCAGCGCGGTGAACTCCACGGTCTCCTCGTCGGTCAGGTCGACATAGAGCGAGACATGCCGGTAGGGGCAGATCAGCACGTGACCGGGGTTGTAGGGGAAGAGGTTCATCACCACGAAACAGGTCTCGCCGCGGTGGACGATCAGCCCGTCGCGATCGCCTCGGCCGGGTGCCGCGCAGAACGGGCAACCCTCGCCGGCGCTCTCGCTCGGCCGCTCGCCGGTGATGTAGGCCAGCCGGTGCGGCGTCCAGAGCCGCTCGAAGCCGTCCTGCGACCCGGCGAAATCGCCACCGGGCTCGGCGGCGGCCCCGGTCGGTGGAAGCCCTGTTGGGTCCTGGCTGGCCATGCAGGAATCCTAGGTGTCCCCGCTTCTTGACTCACCGGTAACCATCCACGATGCTCCCCGGGTATGACGCTCCCCGCGCCCGCCGGCGCCCCGACCGGGCTTGATGCCCTCGCCGAGCCCCAGGTGCCTGTCTCGAGTGGCTGGGTCTCTCGACTCACGATCGCCTCGATCGGGCTGTATGCCGGCTTCTTCGGCCCGCTGCAGGTCCTGCTTGCCCTGCAGATCGCCGACTTCGCGCCGACGCATAAGGAGAGTGTGCTGGCGCTGGTGACCGGGGTGGGCGCGCTGATGTCGACGGTCGGCACGCCCCTGTGGGGGGCACTTTCCGACCGGACCGGCTCCCGCTTCGGGCGGCGGCTGCCCTGGATCGCCGGTGGCGCGCTGGCCGGCGCTCTCGCGCTGCTGGTGCTGAGCGCAGCGTCGTCGGTGGCGATGGTGGTGGTGGGGTGGGCGGCCGTGCAATTGTGCCTCAATGGTGTGGTCGCGGCGCTGACCGCGTGCGTCCCCGACCAGGTCCCAGAGCAGCAGCGCGGCGTCGTCAGCGGCTGGGTAGGCCTAGCCCAGACCATGGGGGTCGTGGTCGGGACCGGCGTCGCGACGGCCGCGGGCGGCATACGGGCGGGGTATGCGGCTCTGGCCGCCCTCGTGATCGTCACGGTGTCCCTGTTCCTGGTGCGCAGCGGCGATCGGGCGCTGCGCGACGACCAGCGCGGGCCGTTGGCGTTGGGTGCCTTCGTCCGGGGCTTCTGGGTCAGCCCCCGGGCCCACCCGGACTTCGCGTGGGCGTGGGGCACCCGCTTCCTGATGAACGTCGCGAACGCCATCGGCACGCTCTATTTGCTCTACTTCCTCACCGATGTGGTCCGCGTCGACGACCCCGAAGGGCACGTCTTCATCCTGGTGTTGATCTATGCGGGCGCCCTGTGCCTGACCGCGGTCGTGTCCGGGATCGCGTCGGACCGGCTGGGCAAGCGCAAGATCTTCGTCATCGTCGCGGGCGTGGTGATGACGGCGGCCTGCCTCGTCCTCGCCTTCCGGCCGACCTGGCCGGGCGCGGTGGGTGCGGCGGTGCTGCTCGGGCTGGGCTTCGGGGTCTATGCCGCCGTCGATTTCGCACTCATCACCGAGGTGCTGCCGGCGGCTGCTGACCGGGCGCGAGATCTCGGGGTCATCAATATCGCCAACGCCCTGCCGCAGGTGCTGGCGCCCGTTATCGCGGCTCCGGTCCTCGCCCTCTTCGCCACCCGGGCAACGGGCTATCGTGCCCTCTATGTCGTCGCCGCCGTGGTCGGGCTGGTCGGCGCGCTACTGGTCCGCCGGATCCGGTCGGTCTCGTGATGAACGCCTGTGACGAAAGGTCGTGCCATGTCCCTGCCTGCTGACTTCCTCTTCGGCGTTTCGACGGCGAGCTATCAGATCGAGGGGGCCGTCGATGCGGAAGGCCGCGGGCGCAGCGTGTGGGACGACTTCTGCGACCGGCCGGGAGTGATCGTCGACGGCTCTTCCGGGGCCGTCGCGTGCGACAGCTATCACCGGTATGCCGAAGATGTGGAGTTGATGGCGCAGCTGGGCGCCGCGGCCTACCGCTTCTCGGTGTCGTGGTCGCGCGTGCTGCCACAGGGGCGTGGCCCGATCAACCAGGCCGGCCTGGACTACTATGACAGGTTGGTGGATGCGTTGTGCGCCGAGGGAATCAAGCCCGCGGCCACACTCTTCCACTGGGACCTGCCCTCGACCTTGGAGGCCGAGGGCGGGTGGCTGTCGCGCTCGACGGCCGAGGCCTTCGGGACGTATGCCGGCGTGCTCGCCGACCGGCTCGGCGACCGAGTCGCGATGTGGATGCCGGTCAACGAGCCGGTCGTCCACGCCAACCTCGGCTATGCCCTCGGCCTCCACGCACCCGGTCGCGCCTTGGGGATGGGCGCGCTGCCGGTCTATCACCACCTGATGCTGGGGCACGGACTTGCCGTTGCGGCACTGCGGGCCGCGGGGGTTGCGGCGGTGGGCTGCGCCAATAACCACACGCCGGTCTGGGTGGCGTCCGACGCCGACGCCGACCAGGCGGCCGCGGGGCTCTACGACACCCTGCACAACCGGATGTTCGCCGACCCGATCCTGCTCGGGTCCTATCCGGCGCCCTTCGCCGAATTGGTGCCCGGTCCGGTCGCGGACGACCTGCAACTGATCGGTGCGCCGCTGGACTTCTACGGCTTCAACTATTACAACCCGACCCTCGTCGGCGCTCCGGGCACGGGCGACGACACCTATGGCGCCGCCGGTGGGCTGCCCTTCTCCATGCATCAGATCGAGGGCTACCCGGTCACCGACTTCGGGTGGCCGGTGGTGCCTGCCGGCCTGACGGAGGTGCTCGTCCAGATGAAGGAGCGCTACCCGGACATCCCGCCGATCCACATCACCGAGAACGGCTGCGCCTACGGAGCGGCGCCGGATGCCGACGGCGTGGCGGCCGACCCGGGGCGGATCGACTATCTGAGCAGCCACCTGGGCGCGGTCGCCGATGCGCGGGCGCAGGGGGTCGACGTCGCGGGCTATTTCTGCTGGTCGCTGCTGGACAACTTCGAGTGGGCCGAGGGCTACACCAAGCGCTTCGGCCTGGTGCACATCGACTTCGACACCCTGGCGCGCACCCCGCGGACGTCCTTCGACTGGTACGCCGACTTCATCCGCCGCACCCGCACCGATTAGGGAACAGCCGTCAGCACGAGGTGCACGCGCCGCCCGTCTGGGCGTCCCGAGACGAGGGCTGCAACCGTGCGATCCGGGTCATGGCGGGCGACCATGCCGACCGTGCCGGGCAAGAGGATCGGCTTGTGGAAATCGACCCGGCTCGACCCTGCGTAGGCGGCGGGGCGGCCCAGGGCGGCGAGAACGCGGGCATACGACCACATCCCGTGCGCAATGGCGCGGGGGAACCCGAGCAGGCGCGCCGTGGGCGCGCTCAGGTGGATCGGATTCGCGTCCCCACTCACCGCGGCATACCGGCGACCGAGGTCGGCGGGCAGCCGCCACTGCGTTGCCGGTATGCCGTCCGGTGCGGCCGGCCCGCTGTCATAGCGCGCGCGGGGCTCGCCGCCCCCGCGGGCGAGATAGGTGCTGACCCCCTCCCAAAACCGTTCTCCCGCAACCACGACCGTCGTCTCGATGTCGACGACCCGCCCCTTGGGATGCGCGCGCAGATGGGCGCGCGGACGCTGATTTCGAGGGTCTCGTCGGCGCCGAGCGCGCGATGTGCGGTGATCGTGTCGGTCAGGTGGACCAGGCCGAGGACCGGCAGCGGAAACGCGGGGTCGGCCAGGAGGGTGACTTGGAGGGGGAAGCCGAGGAGGTGCGGAAAGGTCTGCGGCAGAAGGTCGTTCATCGGGAATTCGCACTGTCGCTGATAACGCGCGAGGCGCTCGCGATCGACCGCGACGTCATCGACGCGAAGGGCCTGCTCGGGCAGGGCGACCGGTCCCCGGCGACGTCGCACGGTGCGGCCGCAGCATTGTGGCACCGAGGCTCGGGAGGCTCTCGAGCCGCCGGGTCTGCACAGGCATGTCAGGCACCGAGCAGGCCCTGTCCGCACACGCGCACGACATTGCCCGTCATCCCGGCATTGGCCGGCCAGGCCAGCCACCCGATCGTTTCGGCGACGTCGATGGGCAGTCCGCCCTGGGCAAGGGAGTTCAGGCGGCGCCCGATCTCGCGGGTGGCCAGGGGAATCTTCGCGGTCATCTCGGTCTCGATGAAGCCCGGGGCCAACGGCATTGACGGTGATTCCGCGGGCGCGCACGTTCTCCGAACTGCCGAGGGCCTCGATCAGTCCGATCACGCCGGCCTTGGACGCGGCGTCGTTCGTCTGCCCGCGATTGCCGGCGATGCCTGCGACCGAGGAGACACAGAAAATCCGTCCTCCCTTACGGATTCCGTTGTCGGACAATAGGTTTTCGTTCATCCGCAGGACTGAGAGCAGGTGACGTCAAGCACCGAGCACCACCGATCGGCGTCGGTGTTGGCGAGCAACTTATCCCTTGTGATGCCCGCTTTGCGCACGACGACGTCCAGCCCGCCATGGCGCACGTCGCGTGCTCGAGGATGCGACCGCCGGCATCCGCGGAAGTGACGTCGACATGTTGGGCCGAGCCGCCGATGTCATTGGCCACCCGTGCCAGGGCATCTCCGGCGCTCGCCATATCCACGCACACGACCGGGGCGCCGTCGCGGGCCAGGACGCGCGCGACCTGTGCGCCGATCCCCCGCGCCGCTCCGGTCACGACCGCCACCTGCTCGGCGAGCGGGCACTCCCAGTCGACCTGCCCACTGGTGGGTGCCGGCGGCGCGCCGACCTCGACGACCTGGCCATCGACATACGCCGATCGGCCGGAGAGGAAGAACCGCAGCGGTGCGGCAAGATCGGCGACACCGGCGTCGGCGACATAGATGAGGTTTGCCGTTCCGCCGGAACGCACTTCTTTAGCCACCGACCGCACGATGCCGGTCAGCGCCGCACGTGCCGCCGCTTGTCCCGGCTCGCCGCCCGCCAACGGTGGGCGTCCGATGAGCAGGACGCGGGCGTGGCGAGCTCGGTCAGGTCGAGCAACACCGCGGAGACTGAGGTCGACACCTGCCTGGCAACGGGAATGTCCCACTCTCCCCCCAGCAACTTCCGGACTTCCTCGGCCAGTGAGGCGAAGCCGTGCCCGTCCACCAACTCCGCACCCGGTGTCAGCAGGGCACCGGGCCGGTGCCGCCGGAGCACCGCGGGCGTGGCAGGCCCAACGCGCCCGCAAGCTTGGCGCCGATCCCGGAGTCGACGAAGGTCGAATAGCTGTCCGTCATCTCAGGCTGCCTCGAGGATCATCAGCACACCTTGGCCACCCGCCGGCGCAGATCGAAATCAATTCCCGCGCCCCGGTTCCCCTCTCGTGCAGCATCTTTGCCAGTGACGCGACGATTCGGCCGCCAGTCGCGGCGAACGGGTGCCCGGCCGCGAGGGATGAGCCCTTGACATTCAGGAGCCTGCTGTCGAGCGCCCCGATCGGCGCATCCAGGCCCAGTCGGGCCCGGCAGAATTCGGCGGACTCCCAGGCCGCGAGCGTGGTGAGGACGGTGGCGGCGAAGGCCTCGTGGATCTCGACGAGCGCGAAGTCCTGCAGTCGCATCCCCGTGCGCCAGCAGTCTCGGCAGGGCGAAAACCGGGGCGGTGAGTAGTCCGTCGCGCCCCGTGACGAAGTCAACGGCGGCGGTCTCGCCGTCCACGACATACGCCAGTGGCCGCAGACCCCGGTCCTGCGCCCATCGATCAGTGGCGAGCAGGACGGTCGATGCGCCGTCGGTCATTGGGGTCGAGTTCCCGGCCGTCAAGGTGGCGCGATCACCCTTGCCGAAGGCCGGTCGAAGTGTCGCGAGCTTCTCGGGGGTGGAGTCCGGCCGCAGGTTCTGATCGCGGCTCAGCCCGAGGTAGGGCGTGATCAGATCGTCGAAGAACCCGCGCTCGTAGGCCGCAGCCAGCCGCTGGTGGCTCGCGGCGGCCAGGGCGTCCTGGTCCTCCCGGCCGATGCCCCACTCGCGTGCCGTGATCGCCATGTGCTCGCCCATGGACAGGCCGGTGCGCGGCTCGCCATTGGTCGGCGTTGCGATGCTCAGGTGTGTCGGTCGGATGCCGGCGAGGGCCTTCGCCTTGGCAGCGGTACTGCGGCCCGCTGCGGCGCGAAACAGACTGCGTCGCAGCGGCTCACTGACCGTGACCGGGGCATCGGAGGCCGACTCCACGCCCCCGCTGACCCCGGCGTCGATCTGGCCCAGGGCGATCTTGTTGGCCAGCAGCATCGTCGCCTGCAGGCCTGTCCCGCACGCCTGTTGCACATCGTATGCCGGCGTGGTCGCCGCCAGCGCCGAACTCAGGACCGCCTCGCGGGTCAGGCTGAGATCGCGGGAGTGTCTGACGACCGCGCCGGCGACCACCTCACCCAATCGCTCACCGGCCAGCCCGAACCGGGCGACCAGGCCGTCGAGAGCGGCGGTGAGCATGTCCTGGTTGGTGGCCTCGGGATAGGGGCCGAATTGCCGGGCGAACGGAATGCGGTTGCCGCCGAGCACGGCGGCCCGCTGCGGGGGTCCTGGGGGCATGACGACCTCGAACGGCGAGTATCGGACAGGTTGTCGATCGCGACTATGTCCACGCCGCCAACAAACACCTGCCTACGCTTGGTAACGTTCCGTCGTGTGAGTGATCCCACCCCGCCGCGGGTCGACGGTCGCAGCCGCCGCTGGGAGGCTCCGCGCAAGGCGCGCCGCGCCGAATTGATCGAGATGGCCATCGAGGCGATCCGCCGTCACGGCACCGATCTGGGCATGGATGCCTTTGCGGCGGAGGCGGGGACGTCCAAGACGGTGCTCTACCGATACTTCGGCGACCGGGCCGGGCTGCATGAGGCGATCGTCGACCGGATCGAGGAGTTGCTGATCGGCGAGGTGGGCCAGACCCTTGCCACTGTCGACGGCGATCCGCATCCCCGTGAAGTCATCCGCGCGGCCGTTGCCGCGTTCGTGAGCTTCGTCGAGCGGGACGCGAACCTCTATCACTTCCTCACGCGCGCACCCTCGATGCCCCGCGCGGTCCTCGGCCCGGGACGTGTGTCGAAATCTGTTGCCGCACAGACTCGTTTCTTGCTGGAGCGAGCCAAGGCGGTTGCCGACATGCCCGCGGGGACGCTGGATCTCTGGGCTGCGGCAACGGTCGGGCTGGTCCGCACCGGAGTGCTGGCCTGGTTGCACAGCGAGCCGAAGCTCCCTGCCGAAGACGTGGTCGACGCCTTGACGGAGTTGGCCTGGCACGGCACGTCCACGGCTTTCCGGCGCGGACGCGCTCAGGGTTGATCAGTCCACGAGGTCGAAACGGTCCTCGATGGTGATCATGCCGGGCGTCCGGACGTCGGCGTAGACCCCCGCGCAATTGCCGGCGGTGCGTGTGATCGCGAGCGTGGCGCTGCCGACCGCCACGGTGCGCCCCACCAACTCGGCGAGACGATCGGTCGGGATGTCGATGACGAGGTTCGCCCGTGTGGTCGCGGCCTCGGGCAGGCCCACGAGATGCACGGCCGCCTTCTTGCGGCGATCGCCGGCAAGGCCGTCGATCTCGACCACGGCATTGGCGAGTTCCACGCCCGGCTCGTCCTTGACCGGGTGGATGCGGATGGCGACGACGCGCGGGTCGGCGAGCACGGTCATACGAGCACTCACTCCGCGGCTGCGGTGCGCTCGCGCCGGAAGTGCCAGAGGACCAGGCCGACGACCACGACGGCCGCGACGACGATCGCGGTGCCGCGCCCGAGTTGGTGCGCGACCTTCTCGTAGCTCGCCCCGGCGAGATAGCCGGCTACGACAACCGTTGTGCCCCAGGCGATTCCGCCAGTTGCATTCCAGATCGCGAACTTCGGGTAATGCATCCGGGCGGCACCGGCGAGGGCCGGCATCATCGCCCGGAAGAAGGCCGTCCACCGGCCCAGGAAGACCGCGGCGCCGCCGCGCCGGCGCAGGAAGCTCTGGGCGCCCTCGACGCGGTGCGCGTGCTTGGCGAGCCGGCCGTGGCTGAGCAGGCGCGGACCGAAGTGCTTGCCGACCTCGAACCCCACGGTGTCGCCGATGATCGCGGCGGCCACGACGACGAGGATCATCCACACCAAGGACGTATGCCCGTAGTGCGCCGACACGCCACCGAGGATCGCGGCGGTCTCTCCCGGGAGAATGAAGCCGACGAAGAGGGCGTCCTCTGCGAAGACAATCAGGGCCGTGATCAGATAGATCAGCCATGCGGGCTGGTTAAGCACACCGCTGAGGAACCCTTGCACACCCCTATTGTGCGCGACTGCGCCTGCGCATTGGCTTAGCGCTCCATTTCGCCGCCGCCCCACCCCGCCCCCCGTCGAGAGGCCGGTTCAGCCCCGTCGAGGGGCCGGTTCAGCCCCGTCGAGAGGCCGATTTCTCGTCGCCGCGCCCGGGCGGGTACTCTCACTTGGCGCTGCGGCGCCACGGACGTGTAGCTCAGTTGGTTAGAGCGTTCGCTTCACACGCGAGAGGTCAGGGGTTCGAGTCCCTTCACGTCCACCCTCCGGGCCTCCGCGATGGGGCCCACCTTCACGTCCACCCTCCGGGCGTCCGCGATGGGGCCCACCTTCACGTCCACCCTCCGGGCGTCCGCGATGGGGCCCACCTTCACGTCCACCCTCCGGACGCCGCGGATTCCACTCTGGGCGCGCGAAATTTGCCCGCTCGACGGGGTCAGAGCGCGAGGGTGTTCTGCAAGAAATACTCGACGCCATCGGGCAGGAACCCGGGCACGCCGGAAATCTTCAGCATCGCCCAGATCACCAGCAGCACAAAGGCCATGGTCGCGAGTGCGGCGAGCGCCTGCAGCCAGAGCGCCTGCGCGCGGACCCACCCGTTCCACGCGCGCAACTTGTCCTTGGCATAGTCGAGCAGCCGCTGCGCCCACTCGAACTCGCTGGCCCAGATCGCGAGCCCCGCGAAGACGATCACCCAGCCCGGCCCAGGCAGCGGCACCAGTAGCAACCCGCCAACCACGATGACCAGCCCGAGCACCCCGATGAACAGCCGATAGAGCCGCGCCGTCGCCGGATTCGCACGCAGCCGTCGCCGCCACGCCCAGTCGTCGTCCTCGGCATCGAGCAGGATGCCCCGGTCGTGGCGGGCGATCTCGTTCCGGTCCACCGCCGCACCGGCCACCGCTGACCCCCGAGTTCCGCGGCCCCCGGGCACCCGGTCACCAGCCTCGCGTCCGTCCGCCTCGCCCACCCCCGTCTCGTGCACGTCCTCCCCGTCCATTGCCTGCTCCCCCGCAGCGATCACGGATCGACCTCGGCAGCCGCCCGTTCCGCGAAGATCGCCGCGATCCGCGCGGTTACCGGTCCGGGCGCGGGCAGAATCCGTTCATCGATCCGTTCCACCCCGTGCACATCGCGCAGACTGGAGGTGATGAATACCTCGTCGCACGTGCGCAATACCCCCAGCGACAAGGACTCCTCCGCAACCGGTATGCCGGCGTCGCGGCACCACTGAATCGTCAACTCGCGGGTGATCCCGGCCAGTGCGCCCGAGGACAGCGGCGGGGTACACACCTGCTCTCCAACCACCACGAAGATGTTGCTCCCCGTGCATTCGCACAGGTCACCGCGGGTGTTGGCAAAGACCGCCTCAATCGCGCCGCGCTCGTGAGCGAAGGCGAGCGCGACGACATTCTCGGCATACGACGTCGTCTTCAGGCCGGCGACGGCGGAGCGCTCGTTGCGCGTCCACGGCGTCACGGCAAGGTGTGCCGCGCGGCTGGGGCGCGCCTGCGAGGCGGCGGTGACGACATACGTCAACTCAGTGTCCGTATGCCGATCCGAGCCGAGCGGCCCCCGTCCGCCGGTCACCGTGAACCGCAGCCGGCCGAAGGCGATCGGTTCGCCGGCGCTCAGGACGGCGTCGATCCCCTTCTGCACGTAGGGCAGATCCAGCGGCCCCAACCCCAGTCCCGAGGCGCTGCGCTCGAGCCGACGGAAGTGCCGCGTCAACGCAAACGGGACGCCCGCCTCGATCTTGCACGTCTCAAAGACGCCGTCGCCAACGGTTACCCCGTGGTCGATCGCCGAGATGGCAGGAGCGGTCGTGTCAACAAGGTCGCCATTGACCCACGCGCGAATCACGCTGTTCATGGTGCCACTCCCCCCGACGCCAGACCGATCAATCGGCGTGCTTTCAACTGCGTCTCCTGCCACTCCGCTTCCGGATCCGAGCCCCACGTGATCCCCGCGCCGGCGCCGAAATTCAGCACTCTGCGCCCGTATGCCTGCGTGGCCCAGAACGTCCGGATGCCCACTGCGAGTTCCGCCTCCCCCCGATCGGCGTCGATCCAGCCGATCGCGCCGCAGTAGGGTCCGCGGGGCACCGGTTCGAGCGCCGTGATCGTGGTCAGGGCGGAGGATTTGGGCGCGCCCGAGACAGATCCGGGCGGGAAACTCGCGTCGAGCACGTCCCGCCAACTCACGCCCCGGCGCAAGCGCCCGGCGACATTGGTGACGAGGTGCACCAGCCCCGGGTGCGCCTCGACGCCGCAGAGGTCCTCGACGACGACCGAGCCGGGCTCACAAACGTGTTGGAGATCGTTGCGCACCAGGTCGGCAATCATGACGTTCTCGGCGTAGTCCTTGGGCAGCATCTCGGCCGCCGTCACCGCAGTCCCTTTGATCGGGCTGGAGACGACCCGCTCCCCACCTCGCCACAAATAGCGCTCCGGCGAAGCGCAGACGATGTCGACGCCAAGTTCCGGCGCGTGGATGAGCGCCTCATACGGGGCCGGGTTGCCGCGGCGCAAGAGGCGCGCCAGGGCCGGCAGGTAGGCATCGTCGGGCAGGTCGTGGCTCAGGATGCGGCAGAGGTTGACCTGATAGACCTCGCCCGCGGCGATGAGTTCGCGGATGCGGGTTACCCCGCCGACATACGCCTGATGATCGAGGCTGGTGCGCCACTGCTGATCGAGCGGCGTCCACGGGCGATCTCCCGGCGGACGGGTCATCGTGCGCCGCCCGCGGTGCGTGAAGCGGATAGCCGTCATCGTCGACTCGAAGTCGATGACGACCGCCCAGAACCCGCCGTCGATGCGGTCGATATCGGTGACGACTTCGGCGGGGTCGTATGCCGTCATCGCCCCGAACCGTGCCCACGCCACGCTGGGATCGTAGGCCGCGTCCCGTTCTGCCGGCTCGGACGACGCGCCCGGATGCCCTCGGGATTCCTGGCCCGCGCTCCGGCGCTTCCTACACTGCCCGTCATGCGCCGTCCCGTATGCCGTGCGCTCGCCGCCGCGGCTGTCCTCGCCTTCGCCGGGTGCGGCGGGAGCGGAGGGAGCGGCGTCGCGAGCACATCGTCACCCTCGCCCAGCCGGAGCGCCGAGTCGTCAATGGGCCCCGGCGCGGCAAACACTTCCCCTGACCACGGGACCGGCACGGCCTTGTCCTCGGATCCGGGCACGTCGTCGGTGGCGCCGGCCACCCCGGGCGACGCCGGAGGGGCGGTCACGCTGGCCTTCGGCGGCGACATCCACTTCGAGGAGTACTTGCGTCCGTTGGCTGGCGACCCCGAGGGTCTGGCCGCGCTGAAGCCCCTGTGGGGCGCCGCTGACCTGCGGATGGCGAATCTGGAGACGGCGATCACCGAGCGAGGCGCGCCGATCGGCAAGGAGTTCCACTTCCGCACTCCGGCTTCCGCGTTGACCACGCTCGCCAACGCCGGCCTGACCGTCCTGACCGAGGCCAACAACCACGGCGTCGACTTCGGACCCGACGGCCTCAGCGACACCCTCGCCGCCCGGGCGAGCAGCCCGATACCGATCGTCGGCATCGGCACGGGCGAATCCGACGCCTATGCACCGGCCTTGCTCACGGTCGGCGGCCTGAAAATTGCGGTCTTCGGCGCCGACCAAGTCTACGAGATGACCCTGGCCAACTACTCGGCCGGAGCGACGAAAGCGGGGGTCGCGAGTGCGCTGCCCGACACCCGGATCGTGAAGGCGGTCACGGCGATTCGCGACGAAGTCGACCTGGTCGTCGTCTATTTGCACTGGGGTCTCGATTATCAGCAGTGCCCGGACGGCCAGTCGATCGCGACGGCCAAGGACCTGGAAGCGGCCGGAGCGGACGTCATCGTCGGCGCCCACAGCCACCGGGTCAACGGTGCCGGGTGGCTCGGGACCGCCTACGTCGCCTACGGCCTCGGCAATTTCGTGTGGTGGCGGTCGGCGGAACCCGACAGCCGAACCGGCATCCTCACCCTGACCGTGGACGCCGCCGCCGCCCGCGCTGCTCGTCCGGGCTCCCGCACGACGCCCGTGGTCACGAACGCGACCTGGCTGCCGCTTCTGATCGGACGGGACGGCATACCGGCGCGGGTGTCACCGGCGGACTCCCACCGCCTGCACACAGTGTGGGATCAAGCCCGCGCCTGCACCGGCCTGGCCGCCTCCCCGTGACCCCGGCCCGTCCGGCCGGCCGGCGGCGACTACTGTGACGAAATGCTTGCCGCCGCCGCCGTCAGCCAATCCACCTCCGACCCGCTCAGCGGGCTCCTCGTGGGCGAGCAGCCCGAACCCGAGGCCCGCGGCGATTGGGTGATCGTGGACGTTGTCGCGGCGTCCCTCAACCACCACGACGTGTGGTCACTCAAAGGGGTCGGCCTGCCCGCGGACCGGCTGCCGATGATTCTCGGCTGCGACGCGGCGGGGACCGACCCCGACGGCAATGAGGTGCTCGTCCACGCCGTGATCCCGAGCCCGGGCTGGCTGGGCGACGAGACCCTCGACCCGCGCCGGACTCTGCTCTCCGAGCTGCTCCCCGGCACTCTTGCTCAGCGGGTCGCTGTCCCGGCCGCCAATCTGGTGCCCAAACCGGCTGGGCTGAGCTGGGAGCAGGCGGCGTGCCTGCCGACGGCGTGGCTGACGGCCTACCGGATGTTGTTCACCAACGCCGCGGTGCATCCGGGTGACACGGTCCTCGTCCAGGGCGCCGCCGGCGGCGTTGCCACGGCGCTCATCCAGCTCGGCTCGGCCGCGGGGCTACGGGTCTGGGCGACCTCCCGCGATGGCGCCAAGCGCGACCTGGCGTTGACGCTGGGGGCGGACGCGGCATACGAAACGGGGGCTCGACTGCCCGAGCGCGTCGACGCCGTCCTCGAAACCGTCGGCGCCGCGACGTGGTCGCACTCGGTCAACGCGCTCCGCCCCGGCGGCACCATCGTGATCTCCGGTGCGACCTCGGGCGACGCGCCGGCCAAGGCCGAGCTGACCAAGATCTTCTTCAAGCAGCTGCGCGTGATCGGGTCGACCATGGGCACCCGTGACGAACTCGGCCGCCTGGCTCGTTTCGTCGTCGCCAAGGGCATCGAGCCGCGCATCGACTCGGTGCTCGCGCTGGCGGATGCCCGCGAGGGTTTTGCCAAGCTCGCCGACGGCGCTGTCAGCGGCAAGATCGTTATTCATGCCTGATGCGCGCTTCCCAGCCGCGAGCCGGTCCGCGCACTAGGTTGTCGGGGTGCGGCACCCGCGTGCCGCCGCCCGGACTCGCGCCCGGGCGTCACGAAGACAGTGGAGGAATGATGTCCGACCAGGCCCACGTCAACCGGCGCCAGATGCTCGCGCTCGGCGGTAGTTTCGCGGCCGTCTCGGCCCTCGCGGCCTGTGGCGGCAACACCGGCCGCACCACGACCACCTCGGCCACCTCGGCGGCCGGCACTGCCAGCAGCGGAGGCGCGACATCGGGCGGCGGCGCGAAACCCGTTCTGCAGCAGTGGTATCACCAATACGGCGAGGAAGGCACACAAGCCGCCGTCGAGGGTTACGCCAAGGCTTACACCGCCGCCGACGTCAAGGTGACCTGGAAGCCGGGCGACTACGACCAGACGACGGCGGCGTCCTTGCTGACCTCGTCTGGGCCGGACGTCTTCGAATACGGCAACGGCCCGACCATCGACATGATCAAGGGCGGTCAGGTCGCCGACCTGACCGGCCTGCTCGGTGATGCCGAGTCCGATTTCAACCCCGCGATGGTCAAGCGGATGACCTACGACGGCAAGCTCTGGGCGATCCCGCAGGTCATCGACATGCAGATCCTCGTCTACCGGAAGTCCCTCCTGGAGAAGGCCGGTGTCACCCCGCCAACCACGATCGATGAGCTGATCACGGCCGCCGAGAAGCTCACCGTCGACAAGACCAAGGGCCTCTTCCTCGGCAACGACGGCGGCGTGGGCCTGATGGGTGGGCCCATGCTCTTCTCCTCCGGTCTGGACTACCTCAAGGACGACGGCTCCTTCGGCTTCGACGACGAGAAGGCGGTCGCCGCGCTGGGCAAGCTGCGCGAGATGTTCACCAGCAAATACCTCCTGCTCGCGGCGCCCAAGGACTGGTATGACGCGTCGGCCCTGACGACCGGGTTGACCGCGATGCAGTTCACCGGCCTGTGGACCTTCCCCAGCATCACCAAGGAACTCGGCGACGACTACGGCGCCATCCCGTGGCCGGCGATGCCGGGCGGCAAGCAGTCGGTCGTCGTCGGTGCCTACGGCTCCTGCGTCAACGCCAAGTCCCAGAATGTCGACGCCGCAAAGGAATTCGCCAAGTGGCTGTGGGTCGACCAGACCGACAAGCAACTCGACTTCGCCACGGCATACGGGTTCCACATCCCGGCGCGCGCGAGCCTGGCCGCGAAGGCGAAGACGCTGGAGAGCGGGCCCGCCAAGGACGCCGCCGCGGCCGCGCAGGAGTTCGGCCACGCCCAGAACCAGATCCTGTGGACCCCGAAGTGCGCCACCGCCTTCAGCGACATGATGACCAAGGTCGTCAAGGACGGCGCCGACGCCAAGGCTGAGATCGCCAAGGTCAAGGCGGTCGCCGAGGCCGAGGTCAAGCGCGTCCTGGGCTGATGCCGTGACCGCCACTCCGGCCGGCACGGATGTCGCTGCCCGGGCGGTGACCGCGGCGACGCGGGCACCGCTCGGGCAACGCCTACGCGGTCGCCAGAATCAGAACCTGTGGTTCTGGGTCTTCGTCGGGCCCTTCGTCATCGGGCTGATCGTCTTCATCTACATCCCGATTCTCTGGTCGATCTATCTCAGCTTCTTCGAGGCCTACAACACGGTCACGCCGAGCACCTTCGTCGGCGCGGGCAATTACGTGGATATGTTGCGCGACAGCGCATTCCGCTCGAGCCTGTGGACCTTCGTGGTATTCGCTGCCGTCATCGTGCCGACGACCTTCGCGCTGTCCCTTCTCACCGCCTTCCTGGTCGCGCGCACCAAGGTCATGCAGACCTTCTTCCGCTCGGTCTTCTTCCTCCCGACCGCGTGCTCGTATGTCGTGGCCGCCCTGATCTGGAAGATGTCGATCTTCGCTGGCGTGCCGTCCGGCATGGTCAACGCCGCCATCGGCGTGGTCGGCCACGACGCCATCCCGTTCCTGTCGGTCACGAAACCGCCGTGGTACTGGCTGGTCATCGTCACCGCGCGGCTGTGGCTGCAGGTCGGGTTCTATATGATCCTGTTCCTCGCTGCGCTGCAACGGATTTCGCCGACTCTGTATGAGGCTGCGTCGATCGACGGCGCGAATGCGTGGCAGCAGTTCCGCTTCATCACCCTGCCGCAACTGCGCCCGACATCGGCCGCCGTGCTGCTGCTGTTACTCATCAACGCCTTTCAGGCGTTCGATGAGTTCTATAACATCCTGTCCACCTTCGGTCAGTACCCGCCGTATGCCCGCCCGCCGCTGGTCTATCTCTACTATGTGGCGCTCGGCCAGGGCCAGGACTTCGGCCACGGCAGCGCCGGTGCGGTGATCCTCACGCTGGTGATCGCCATGTGCGCCTTGGTGTTCAACCGCTTCTTCAGCTTCCGGGGGGAGGACTGATGGCCGTCGTCGACCGCTCCCCGCGCGCCAAGGTCGCGACCGCCGTGCGGTATACCGCGTTGATCCTCGGCGCGATCCTCTTCCTCATCCCCTTCTACCTCTTGCTGCGCAATGCGCTGATGTCCGAGCGCGACCTCGGATCGCCGCAGTGGTACTGGGTGCCGCCGTCCTGGCATCCGGAGAATTTCACCGCGATCTTCAACGACCCGGCCCTGCCGATGGCCCGCAGCCTGTTCAACTCGGTGGCAATCGCGATCGTCCAGACGCTGGGCGTCCTCGCGCTTTCCGGCCTCGCCGGCTACGGCCTGGCACGCATCCCGTATCGCTGGTCCAACACGGTCTTCTACCTGATCACGGCGACCTTGCTGATCCCGGCGGCAGTGACCTTCGTGCCGAGCTTCGTGCTGGTCTCCACCCTCGGATGGGTCTCGACCCTGCGCGGTCTGATCATCCCCGGACTCTTCCAGGCATTGGCGACCTTCCTCTTCCGCCAGTTCTTCCTCGGCTTCCCCAAGGAGATCGAGGAAGCGGCCTTCCTCGACGGGCTCGGCTACTGGGGAACCTTCTGGCGGGTCGTCGTGCCCAACTCCTACGGCTTCGCCGCCGCGATCGGAACGATCACCTTCATCGGCTCCTGGAACGCCTTCCTCTGGCCACTGGTCATCGGCCGTGAGCAGACGACCTGGACGGTTCAGATCGCCCTGTCGACCTTCCTGACCGCCCAATCGGTGGACCTGTCCCACCTCTTCGCCGCGGCCCTGGTCGCCATCGCCCCCTTGCTGCTGATGTTCCTCTTCCTGCAACGCTGGATCGTCGAGGGCGTCGAGCGCACGGGCATGGGCGGAGATTAACCCCACGAAGTTCTCCCGTCGAGTGGCCGATTCAGCCCCGTCGAGTGGCCCATGTCGCTTCGCGACCGGGGCCACTCGACGGGGCTGAACCGGCCACTCGACGTTNGGCCTCGGGTGGCACCGAGGGCATCAACGCCTCGAGGAAGCCGAAGCGCCGCAGCACCGACTGGTGATAGGCACTCGGGCACGGATCGGCCGCCCGCGCGTACCACCAGTCGGCGATATCGCCCCAGCCCGGGGCGGCCAATGACCCGCCGAACTGCTGGATCGCCAGCGAAGAACACAGGCTGGCGAAGTTCAACCGGTCCACCAGCCGCCACCCGGCGAGCGTCCCGATGAGCAGCGCCGAGCCGAAGACATCGCCCGCGCCGGTCGGGTCCAGCGCGTCCACCCGCAACGCCGGCACGGAGACCTCCTCGCCGGTCCCCGCATCGATCGCCAGCGCTCCGTGCGGCCCGTTCGTCACGACCGCCAGCGGAACTCGATCGGCCAGGGCATAGAGCGCCTCCTGAGCCGTCGAGGTCCGGGTATAGGCCATCGCCTCGACCGCATTGGGCATGAAGGCATCGCACACCGCAAGCCGGTCGAGCACCTGCTCGCGCCAGGCTTCGGTCGCGTCCCAACCGACGTCCGCGAACACCAGCGCACCGGCCGAGCGCGCCCGCCCCACCCAGTCGGGCAACAGTCCGTCCTCGCCATCGCCGAGGTCGACCATGACGGCGCGCGACCGTGGCGGGTCGGCGATCAGATCCGCCATCGGCACCGGCGCAGGATGACCGTGGGTGACCATGCTCCGGTCGCGGTCGACGGACATCGACACGGTCACCGGACTGTGCCAGTCGGCAAACCGCCGACTATGTGAGAGGTCGATGTGCTCGCCCTGTTCCATTGTGCGCCAACAGAAGTCGCCGTAGTCGTCCTCACTGAAGGCCGCCGCCAAAGACGTCCGCAACCCGAGCCGGCGCGCCGCGATGGCAAGGTTGGCGATCCCGCCCGGGCACGAGGCCATCCCGTCGGCCCACTCCTCGGTGCCGGGCCCGGGTTGCCGGGGGAGGCCGGTGAAGATGATGTCGAGGAAGACCACGCCAGACATGAAGACATCGAACTCTGGGCCGTCGGGGGTGCGTCCCGCGGCCAGCGGATCGAAGCGGACGTCCGGCATCGCGCCATTATCCAAGGCCGCGCCGACCACGCCGGGCAAACACGCGATAGTGGTGATCGTGAAACTCGCCATCATCGGCGGCGGGGGCTTCCGCGTCCCGCTCGTCTACCGCGCGCTGTGCGCCGACACTCACGCGCAACGCATCACGACGGTATGCCTGTATGACGTCGACCCCCTCCGCCTGGCGGGCATCGCGCACGTCGTGCGCGCCATCGCCGAGCAGTCCGACCGAACGGCATACGGCGATCCGCCGACGATCGAGGTGACCGACAGCATCGACGTCGCGCTGGACGGCGCCGACTTCGTCTTCTCCGCAATCCGGGTCGGCGGGCTCGCCGGCCGGGTCGCCGACGAGCGCGTCGCGATCGCGCACGGCCTGATCGGCCAGGAGACGACCGGGCCGGGGGGGATCGCCTACGGCCTGCGCACGATCCCGGTGGCCCTCGACCTGGCCCGCCGCGTCCGGGGGCTCGCCCCGAACGCGTGGGTGGTCAACTTCACCAATCCCGCCGGGATGATCACCGAGGCCATGTCGGCGGTCCTTGGCGAGCGGGTCATCGGCATCTGCGACTCTCCCGTCGGCCTCGCCCGACGCGCGGCCCGGGCGCTCGGCCACGACCTCGGCGACTGCATGATCGACTACTCCGGCCTGAACCACCTCGGTTGGCTCCACCGCCTGACTATCGACGGCATCGACCGGCTCCCCGACCTGCTCGCCGACGATGCCGCACTCGCTCCGCTGGAGGAGACGCAGATTTTCGGTGCCGACTGGCTCCGCCTGCTCAGCGCGATCCCGAACGAGTACCTGCACTACTACTATCTGCGGCGCGAGGCCCTCGCCGGTCAGCAGGGCGCGACCCGCGGGGAGTTCCTACGCGACCAGCAAGCCGCCTGCTATGCGTTGCTCGCGCCGGTCACCGCGCTCACCACCTGGGAAGCCGTTCTCCGCGAACGCAATTCGACCTATCTCGCCGCGGCGCGCGGTGAGGGGAATGAGCGCGCGGCCGAAGACCTCGTCAGCGGAGGGTATGAAGGCGTGGCCCTGGAGTTGATGTCGGCTCTGGCCCGCGGTGCGGATGCCACGCTCATCCTCAACGTGGCAGCCGGCGCCCAACTCGGCCTACCCGCGGACGCCGTTGTCGAAGTGCCCTGTCACGTCGACGCCGGCACGATCACCCCGTTGCCCACCTCGCCCTTGACCGGATCGATGCGCGGCCTGGTTGAGCAGGTCAAGGCCGTCGACCGGCTCGCCATCGAGGCGGCGACCACGGGCTCAGCGCGCGCCGCCGAACTCGCCTTCGCCCAACACCCCCTGGTCGACTCCACCCGCACCGCCGCCACCCTCTTAACCGACTATCGACGCGCCATACCGGCTCTGGATGCCGTATTCACCGGCCGGACGTGACCGACGTCATCCGGGCGATACCCGCGGTACCGGGAAATTTCGCCGAACCGGCCCACACCAGGCCCTTCTCCGGGTAACCTCACTCCTACCAGTCGGCCTGGGCCTTACCCCCTGCCGCCCAGGCCGGCTGGCTCATCCGAGAATCCCTCGCCACTCGCCCCGCCCCATGCGTCGTGGGGCCTCAGACCGCCCCCACGACCGCAAGACGAGCACCGGGCGAGGTGCGTGGCGTCATCGACGCGCACAGCCATCCCTTCTCCAATGAGGGATTCGGTGGTGGCCTGTTCTGCGGCGCGACCTTCAGCACTGCGGGGATCGCCGACGCGCTCAAGGACTGCCCCACCCATTACCCCGACGGCCGAGGCGCTCTCCTGGAGAATGTCACCAAGGGCGCCGACCCGTTCGCCCCGCACGACCCCGTCGGCTACCCGACCTTCGCCGACTGGCCCGCGCACAACTCGCTGACGCACCAGCAAATGTATGACCAGTGGGTCGAGCGGGCCTGGCGCGGCGGGCAGCGCGTGCTCGTCGCCGACCTGGTGAGCAACAGCGCCTTCTGCATGCTCTTCTCGCAGAAATACGCCTGCGACGACATGTCCAATGTCCGCCGTCAGGCTCAGACGGCCTACGACCTGCAGGCGTATGTCGATCAACTCGCGGGCGGCACCGGTCAACCTCGCGGCCGGCCGTGCCGCGACCGCCAGCTCGACGCAATGGTCGCTCTCCGGCAGCTTCGTGCCAGGCAAAGGCCAGCGAGGGGTCGGGGACGACTCGGTGGGCGAGCGCGCGGAGCGACCGCCAGTGGTGGCGCGTCAATCTCGGCGCCGCGCGGCAGGTGGGCCGTGTCGCCATCGACTGGGAAACGGCATACGCAAAGGCCTATCGCATCGAGACGTCGCTCGACGGATCGCCGTGGAGCACAGCGGCTTCCGTGACCGGCGGGCGGGGCGGCACCCATGTCTCGGCCTTTGCGCCGTGATCGGCGCGCTACGTCCGCGTAGTCATGACGGCGCGCGCCACGGGATCCGGCCATTCGATGTATGAGGTGAATGTTCAAGCCCGTTGAGTCAAACCCTTGTCGGCACCGCAAACGTCACGACCGCGAGTTGCCCCGTCGGCGAACCCTGGCGCACTGGTGAGCCGCCGGCCCGGGCCGCTCGCTCGGGCGGCAACACGGGCCCGGATCCGTCTGGTCGCCATGAGGCCTATTGAGCAACGCCGGGCGGAGTGGGGCGAGCCTAGGGCGGGGCGCCCTCGCCGACCAGGCCGTCGATCGACTCGCGGATCAGGTCGGCATGGCCGGTGTGCCGCGCATACTCCTCGATCAGGTCGAGCATCACCCGGCGCAGGTTGAAGGGCTCGCCACCACCGGAGTCGGCGACCAGCCGGTCTAGCCCACCGTCCGCGAGCGCCTCCTGCGTCGCCGACTCGGAGCGCGCCACGGCGGCGAGCCAGAGCTCTTGGAGTTCATCGGGAGTGTCCAGCGCCGATGACTCGAAATCCCAGTTCGCGTTCTCCGCCAACGGCGCCCAGACCACCGGGTAGTCGCGGCCCATCAGCTGATGGGTGAAGTAGTGATCCTCGACGAGGGCCAGGTGCTTGACCAGACCGGCGAGGGTCAGCGTCGACGGTGGCAGCGTGCGGTTCATCGCCGCGTGGTCGAGGCCGAAAGATTTCCAGGCGAACGTGCGCCGGTTGCGGTGCAGGATCACCAGCAGCGCCTCGACCTCAGCGGGTGCGGCCGGGATGTCGCGCGGCGGCAGGATGGGGTCGCTCATCCGCTCACGCTATCGGGATAGGGCGGCCACACGCCCGAAGTCCCGCGGCGGTGGCTGTCAAGAAGGTGCGTGTCGACGATGCCGATAGCTTCCATGAGCGCGAACATCGTGGTGGGGCCGACATGCGCAAAACCCTTGGACTTCAAGGCTTTCGAGAGTGCCGTGGACTCTAAGGACTGAGTCGGCACCTCAGCCTGCGTGCGTGGCGCGGGGGTTGTCGCGGGCCGGAAGGACCAGACGAAGTCGGCCAAGCCGCCGGCGGCGCGCAGGGCGATGGTGGCCCGGGCGTTGGCGATGGTCGCGTCGATCTTGCGGCGGTTGCGGACGATTCCCGCGTCCGCCATCAGGCGCGCCACGTCCGAATCCCCGTATGCAGCAACCCGCTCCGGGTCAAAGCCATCGAATGCCGCGCGGAAGGCCGGGCGCTTGCGCAGGATCGTCGCCCAGGACAGGCCGGACTGAAAGGCCTCCAGCGTCAGGCGCTCGAAGACCCCGCGCTCGTCCCGGACGGGCATGCCCCACTCGGCGTCGTAGTAGGCCTGCAGCAGCGGATCGATCGCCGCCCAGGCCGGTCGTGCCAGACCGTCCTGGCCGATGATCATGCCGGTCGCTGCCATGGAGCCAAGTCTGCCCGACGCGCCGAGCGACTGCCTTCGAGCGACACCGAGGTCAGCGCCTCAGAACAGCCGCCCCTCGACGTCCGCGGCGGGCCGCTCGAGCTCGAGCAGGAAGCGCTTACGGTCCAACCCGCCCGCATACCCAGTCAGCGAGCCGTCGGCGCCGATCACCCGGTGACACGGCACGACGATGCTGAGCGGGTTGGCACCATTGGCGGCGCCCACCGCTTGCGCGGCGCCGGGACGACCAATCGCCTTGGCGAGATCGCCATAAGACCGGGTCTCGCCATACGGAATTTGGCGCAGTTGCGCCCAGACCGACTGCTGGAACTGATCACCACGGGGCGCGAGTGGCAGGTCGAAGACCCGGCGATCACCGGCAAAATACTCCCCCAGCTGGCGGGCGGCATCACCGAATAACCCACTGCTGGAGACCAGCTCGCCGAAGTCCGGCAACCGGTCGCGCCGGCGGTGGATGGCGAAATAGATCCCGGTCAGGGCCGCGTCCTCGGCGACCAGGGTCAATGCCCCGACCGGAGAGTCGATGACGGTATGGACGGGCACACTCACGGCGACAGTCATACCAGGCAGTCGTCTCGGGCGGATCGAATGTGAGCCTCGCCATGAGACGAGATGCCAGTCATTCCAACTCTTGACTTGTTCCATTCTTGTGGCCAGGATGGAGGCGATGACCTATCCCCTCGGCACCGAACCCGCCACCGCGCTGCGCGGCGCGGGCTTGCGCGTGACGGCGCCGCGGGTGGCGACGCTGCACGAGTTGGCGGCGCTCGCTCATACGGACGTGGACGGCCTAACGACGGCGGTCCGCTCCCGCCTCGGCGGGGTGTCGACCCAGGCGATCTATGACGTGCTCCGCGTTCTGACGGACGCGGGCCTGGTGCGCCGTATCGAGCCGGCCGGCTCCCCCGCCCTGTTCGAGATCGACAGCGGCGACAATCACCACCACCTCGTATGCCGTGGCTGCGGCACCCTGCTCGACGTCCCCTGCGCGGTCGGCGAGCGAGGCTGCCTCGAGCCGGCGACCGACCATGGTTTCGTCATCGACGAAGCCGAGGTCGTCTTCTGGGGCTATTGCCCCGCGTGCCAACAGATTTCCCCACCAACCAGCAACTAGAAGTCGGGGCAGAAGCCCTGGCAAGGAGGTCCACGCAATGTCTGTCGCAGGTCCCCGGCAAGAGTCGGGCAACACCAAGCCACTGACCACCGTCGCCGGCGCGCCGGTCTGGGAGAACCAGAACAGCATCACGGCCGGCGCCCGCGGCCCGATGCTCCTGCAGGACGTCTGGTTCCTGGAGAAGCTCGCCCACTTCGACCGCGAGGTCATCCCCGAGCGCCGCATGCACGCCAAGGGGTCGGGCGCCTATGGCACCTTCACGGTGACCAATGACATCTCGAAGTTCACCAGCGCCTCCATCTTCTCGGGAGTCGGGAAGCAGACCGAACTCTTCGTGCGGTTCTCGACCGTCGCGGGTGAGCGCGGCGCGGCGGATGCCGAGCGCGACATCCGCGGTTTCGCGGTGAAGTTCTACACCGATCAGGGCAACTGGGACATCGTCGGCAACAACACGCCGGTCTTCTTCTTCCGGGACTCCTTGAAGTTCCCCGATCTCAACCACGCCGTCAAGCGCGACCCCAAGACCAACCTGCGCAATGCCGAGAACAACTGGGACTTCTGGACAAATCTGCCCGAGGCTCTGCACCAGGTCACCATCGTGATGTCGGACCGCGGCATTCCCGCGGACTACCGGTTCATGAACGGCTTCTCCAGCCACACGTACTCCTTCTACAACGCCGCGGGCGAGCGCTACTGGGTCAAGTTCCACCACCGCGCACAGCAAGGGTTGAAGAACCTGACCGATGCGCAGGCCGCGGCCATCATTGCCGGCGACCGCGAGTCGAGCCAGCGGGCGCTCTTCGACGCCATCGAGGCCGGCGACTTCCCCAAGTGGAAGCTCTACGTGCAGATCATGCCGGAGACGGATGCCGAGAACTACCGCTTCCACCCCTTCGACCTGACCAAGGTCTGGCTGAAGGAGGACTACCCGCTGATCGAGGTCGGCGAGTGGGAGCTGAACCGCAACGCGGAGAACTACCACGCCGAAGTAGAGCAGTCGGCCTTCTCGCCCGCGAATGTCGTTCCAGGCATTGGCTTTTCACCTGACCGTATGCTGCAAGGCCGCCTGTTCTCCTATGGCGACGCTCAGCGTTACCGGCTCGGCGTCAACCACCACCAGATCCCGGTCAACTCCCCCAAGGGTGCGCCCGGGACCAACTCCTACCACCGCGATGGCGCGATGCGCATTCACTCGGAGGCGACGCCGGGCATCGAACCGAACAGCTACGACCGGTGGGCGGAGCAGCCGCAGTTCCGCGAGCCCCCGCTGCGGATCGACCCGCTCGCGGACCGCTTCAACTTCCGCGAGGACGACGACGACTACTTCACCCAGCCGGGGATGCTCTTCCGCTCCTTCACTCCGGAGCAGCAGCAGCGGCTCTTCGAGAACACCGCGCGCGCGATCAGCGGTGCCTCCCAGGAGACCATCGACCGCCACATCGGCAACTGCACCAAGGCCGACCCGGCCTATGGCGAGGGTGTCTCGGCAGCCATCAAGGCGCTGGACGCCGGGGAGGCCCCGAAGGCTGGCACCGACGGCCTGGAGTCCGGCCCGGACTTCGACGGCGACCTCCTCTGAGCGCCGCCCCTGACCCTAAACCCTGCTAACACACCTTAGGTGTCCTCCAACACGGTAGACCCTGCTGGAGGACACCTAACGTGTGTTAGCAGCGTTTACGGACGGGGCCCGTCGCGCGGGTCGACCAGTGCGCGGGTGAAGAACTCGGGCAGCGGCCGGGAGGTCGCGGTGGCCGTGTCGACGTTGACGTAGACAAGGTCGACTGTCGCCACGGCGTCGCCGGCACGTGAAATCTCCACGGCCAGAACGAAACTCGACCTGCCGACCCGAGTGCAGCGCACGTCGGCGTCCAGGACGTCATCGAAGCGGGCCGGTGATTTGAAGTGGATGGTTGCCGTCACCACCGAGACATCCAGACCATCGGCGACCAAGGCGTCATACGTGAAACCCAGGGAGCGCAACCATTCGGTCATCGCCACATCGGCGACTTCGAGATAGCGGGCATTGAAGAGAAAGCCCTGGGCGTCGGTCTCGTGATACCTCACCCGGTGTGTGTAGACGGCGGCCATCACCCGGCTCCGCGCGCGAGCAATTCGGCCCGCCCGAAGATCGCCGCAGTCTCCCGGGCGCTCGGTGTGCCGGCGTCGAGATCGGCACCCGCCGCGACCAGTGCGCGGACGATCTCGTTCTCGCCCTTGAAGATCGCGCCGGCAATGATCGACTGGCCCCGCGCATTCAGCGCGTTCAGATTTGCTCCCCGGTCGATGAGAGTGCGCACCAGGCCAGCGTGGCCGTGATACGCGGCGAGCATCAGTGCGGTATCGCCGTTGGGGCCGGTGACGTCGACCGGCAGGCCGTGATCGAGGAACTCGACCAGCTCGTCGGTGCGTCCCTCTCGGGCGAGGTCGAGAGCGATCTCGACGATCCGCGCCTGCTGGTCGGCGTCGAGGTGCTCACGAGTCACCGATCCAGCCTAGCGACTGTGCCCGGCTAGACTCAGCAGATGTCCGAGCATGCGCCAGTCGACCCGGAACTGTTGTCGCACAACGCGATCCAACTCTTGAGCGAACTGGTGGCGATCGACTCCGTCAACCCGGGGCTGGCTCCAGGAGCACGGGGGGAAGCGGCCATCGTCGAGCATCTGCGGCTACGGCTCGCCCACCGTGGCTGGCGCACGCTCGTTGTCCCCGCGCTCGGCGTGCCCGACCGGCCATCGCTGCTCGCCTGGCCCGGCGGGATGTCGGCAGCCGCCCGCCCGGTGGTGCTGAACGGCCACCTGGACACGGTGGGGGTCGACGGCATGGTTGCGCCATTCGTGCCTCGCATCGAGGACACCCGCATGTACGGCCGGGGCACCTGCGACATGCTCGGTGGTGTCGCCGCCTTGGTCGTGGCCGCCGAGGCGGCCGGGGACGCCGGCGCCGAGGTCCTGCTGGCCCTCGTGGCCGACGAGGAGGATCGCAGCCTCGGCACCGAGGCCGTGCTGGACGCCTTGCCTCGCCTCGGGATTCACCCGTCCGTATGCCTGGTCGGCGAACCGACGTGGCTGGGCCGGTGCCGCTCACTGCGCGGCTATGCCGTCGCCGACGTGACGATCACCGGCCGGGCCGCCCACACCTCTCTTGCGCACGAGGGCGTCAATGCCCTCACGCAGGCAGCAGCCTTGGTCGGCGCGATCGAAGGGCGGGCCCACGGCATACGGAAGCGGGGTGGGGAACTGCTCGTCAGCGTCATGCACTCCGGACGCGCACCCTTCACCGTTCCCGACGAGGCCCGCCTGACTGTCGAGCGCCGCACTGTCCCCGGCGAGGATCCCGGCGTGCTCCTCGACGACATCGACGCCGCCCTCCACGCCGTGCGTACTACGGCCGGGGAGGTGCGCGCCGAGATAGCCCTCACCATCAACCGCCCTGCCTGGGAACTCGACGCCGAAGGCCCCGCGTCCGATTTCGCCGATTGCCTCGACGCTGCCCTGGACGCGGAAATCGGCTCGCCGGCAACCTCATTCGAGGCGCCATACTGGATGGAAGCCGCCCTGTGGCAAGCGGCCGGCATACCCTCTCTCGTGTGCGGGCCGGCTGGCGGCGGGCTGCATGCAGTCGATGAGTGGGTCGACCTCGACCACGTGCGCGCGTATGCCGTGGCCCTGGCCCGCGTCCTCAGAGCCGCTGCCGCGTGAGGGCTCTCACACGCCGCCGGTCTGCACCCGCCACAGCGCGGCATACTGGCCGTCCTGTGCGAGCAGCTCATCGTGCGTGCCCGCCTCGATGATGCGGCCGCGGTCCATCACCCAAATCCGATCGGCGTGTCGCACCGTCGAAAGCCGATGTGCCACAACGAGAGTCGTGCATTCGGAGGTCGCCTCGCGCAGGGAGCGCTGGATTGCCGCCTCGGTCTCGTTGTCTACAGCACTGGTCGCCTCGTCGAGCACCAGAACCGCCGGCGCGCGCAGGAAGGCGCGGGCCAGGGCCAGCCGCTGACGCTGACCGCCGGAGAGCGTGACCCCGCGTTCGCCCACGGTAGCGTCGAAGCCGTCCGGCAACTCCTCGATGAACTCCCGTGCGGTCGCGGCCTCGGCGGCAGCGACGATCTCGGCGCGGGTGGCCCCGGGCGCGCCATACGCGATGTTGTCGGCGATCGTCCCGGCGAACATGAAGACGTCCTGCGCGACATAGCCGATCGAGCCGCGCAGCGAGTCCCAGTCGAGACTGCGCAGGTCCTGGTCGTCATAGAGGACGCTGCCCGCCCGCGGATCATCGAAGCGCAGCACCAAGCGCAGCAATGTCGATTTGCCCGAGCCGGTGGCGCCGACGATGGCGTGCGTCTCGCCACTGGGGACCAGGAGGTCGATCCCGTGGAGCACATCGGGCCCATCGGCATAGCCGGCGCGGACGTCGCGCAACTCGATGCGTCCGGTGACCGGGCGCCGCAGCGAAGCGTGCCCCGCAGAGACGGCGATCGGGACCGCGAGCAGGTCCTGGATGCGCGCCGTCGATGCCCGTCCGCGTTGATAGAGGTCGAGGACCTGGGCGACATCGGTCAACGGCCACAGCAGCCGCTGGGTCATGAAGACCAGCACCGAGTAGAGGCCCACCTCGAGTTGCCCGTCGAGGGTCTGCCAGCCACCCAGCAGCAGTGTGCAGGTGAAGCCCGCGAGGATCGCCATACGCACTAACGGGACAAAGGCTGCCGACGTGCGGATCGCCTGCACATTGGCCTGCTGGTATGCCGTTGACGCCGCGTCGATGCGTCGTCGCTCGCGCTCCTCCGCCGTGAAGGCCTTGATGGTCGCGATGCCCGCGAGATTGGCGCTGAGCGCGCCGGAGAGGTCGGCAACCTTCTCGCGCACCACGGCATACAGGGGTTCGAGGCGTCGCTGGAAGAGCAGCGACCCGGCGATGATGACCGGGATCGGGAGGAAAGCCAGGACCAGCAGCTTGACCGACGCGATCGCGAAGATCGCTCCGACGAGGATGACGTTGAGGAATGTCTGCAGGATGGCCGGGGCGCCAACGTCGAGGAAACGTTCGAGCTGGTTGACGTCGTCGTTGAGGGTCGCCAGGGTGGCGCCGGCCGGGCGGGCTTCGTGCCAACCGAGATCAAGATGCTGGACGTGGTCGTAGGCCTCGACGCGCAGATCGTGCTCAATGCCCTGCGACAGACCGCGCCACAGGACGGCGGCGACATATTGGGACGCCGACTCGATCACCCACACCAGGACGTTGAAGACGGCGATCCAGGCCAGCTGGCTGTAGCGCGACTCGACGCCCAGCATCCCGGCGACGAACGAGTCCTGGCCCCGGACAACGACGTCCACAGCGGCGCCGATGAGCAACTCGGGCATGACGTCCGCGACCTTGTTGATCGTGGACATGGTGACCGCGCCGACGAAGCGGCCGCGGTAGGCCCGGTAACGAAGCCAGAGCTCGGTGAGGGGCTTGCGGGGCTGCTGGGGTGCGCGCGTCACTGCGTCACCCTAATCAGGACGGCTCACGACGGGGTTCCTCGCGCCAAACGACCCCTGACTCGCGTGGGTCAGGGGCCGTTTCGAATGGTGGGCGATACTGGGTTTGAACCAGTGACCTCTTCCGTGTCAAGGAAGCGCGCTACCGCTGCGCCAATCGCCCGGGGTCTTGCAGGGTCCTACTGTGAGGTGGAGACGGGATTTGAACCCGTGTACACGGCTTTGCAGGCCGTTGCCTCGCCTCTCGGCCACTCCACCAACGGGGGCGGCTAACCCTCCGAGCGGATGACCGGCCTCGAACCGGCGACCTCAACCTTGGCAAGGTTGCGCTCTACCAACTGAGCTACATCCGCATGCGCCGGAACCGACATTCGCTTCGTTCTGGCGCGCACAGACATTAACCCATGCGAGCGGACATACCCAAATCGAGAGAGTTTCGACTCCTCGGCGTCCCCCTCGGGGAAGGGCGTCAGCGGCCGAACCGCGCGTTCCCGGCGCGCCTCGACCGCCTTGGCGACGGGCTGGACACGCAGCGTGGCCGCGTTGAAGGCGGCACCGATGAGGACCGAGATGGCGATCGCATAGAGCCAGATCAGCAGCACGATCGGGGTTGAAAGCGGGCCGTAGATCGACGTGCCGCCCAGCGACGCCGCGATAGTGCCTCGCACGAACCACGACGCCAGCGCCCACAACACCAGGGTCAGCACGGCGCCGGGCAGGTCGCGCACCCACGGCGTCTTCTTGGGCGTGGCGATGTGATAGAGCGTCGTCAGCGAGGCCACCACGAGCACCGTCACCACCGGCCAGTAGAGGCCGACGAGTAGCTCCAGGCTCGGCGGCAACAGCCGGCCCACCAGCGTCGGGCCGATCAAGACCAGCGGGATCATCACGACCCCGACGAGCAGGGTGACGATGTAGAGCGTGAAGCTCAGCGCGCGGGTGCGCACGATCCCCCGCACGCCGGACTGGCCATACATGATCGTGATGGTGTCGACGAAGACGTTCAGCGCGCGCGAGCCGGACCACAGCGAGAGCACGAAGCCCAACGAGATCAGGTCGGCGCGTCCCCCGGAGAAGACGTCGGTCACCGTCGGCAGCAGCAGGTCCTGAATGATCTCCGGCGTCAGGAAGCGGCCGGCATACTCCGAGATCTGCGAAGTGAAGCTCTCGATCGTCACCTCGCCCAGCCACTGCCCGAGGTAGCCGACCCCACCGAAGAGGCCGAGGATCAAGGGCGGGAAGGACAACAACGCAAAGAATCCGGCCTCGGAGGCGAGACCGGTGACGCGATAGCGCAAACAGATCCGGACGGTTTCGGCAACCAGCCGGGCGAGCCACAGACCCCCCGGGATCCGCGCGAGCGCACCCTTCAGCGCACCCTTCGCCTCCACCATTCGACCAAGATAACTGTGGCGCAAGGGAAAGTTGTGACTCGACACGGTGGCCGGGCGATAACGGAACGCTTACGACGTCGACGTCGCAGCAGTCGGCCAGGCGTTGTGGTCACAGGCGATCCGGTCGAAGTCGGCGCGCGACCAGCGCTCCCCCTCCCGCACGATCACCACATCGGCCGTCACGTTCGCGTAGTCCTGGGCGCTGACCTGCACGGGCGTCGCACCCATGTCCTCGGTGCCCGACCCGGCACCGATGTCGAGGCCGGTTTGCGCCGTCGGCTCGAATCCCCCTCGGGCGGTCCAGTCCGGCGCGGGTTGAGTCAGTGAGACCGTGAAGGGCTCGGAATGTGTTGTGGCCGAGGCCAAGTCGAGTAGGACCGGATTTTGGACGGTCGCATCCGCAGTGCGTCTGTCGATCAGGCCCATCACCTGGACCTGGTCGTACGCCGCGCCGCACGGCGCGACGATCACTACCGGGTTGCCGGCGGCATCGGCGCTCAGCCCCACTATCCCGACGATCTTCGTCGTGACGACGTTGCCACATCCCGCCAGTGCGAGAGCGGTGGCCGAGGCCAGGATCCATGCACGTCTTGCCATGCCTGAAGTGTCCCGAGCGAGGCAGGTCACCCGCGTGAGCAGGACTACTCACCTCAGGCGCGGCCTATCCTGCGCGCATGGCGACGCACGAGGTCCGCAATCAACCCCCGCCGTATGCCGGCGTCGACCTCTTCGCGTCCGATCCCACCCTTCGTGATGCCCTGACCCGTTGGGGCGCACCCGATCCCGACGCCCGCCACCTTGGGGAACTGGCCGGCACGGCAGCGGCAGCCGCGTGGGCGGACGAGGCGGATCAGTTCCCGCCGCGCCTGCG
Organism: Nostocoides vanveenii; assembly: GCF_039531165.1. Lineage (NCBI taxonomy): Bacteria > Bacillati > Actinomycetota > Actinomycetes > Micrococcales > Intrasporangiaceae > Nostocoides > Nostocoides vanveenii. The sequence continues at coordinate 153,333 of NZ_BAAAPN010000034.1, forward strand.
CACTCACGACCCTCGAGGCAATCGCCTCGATGAGGTCGTCTACCACCCGAGCTATCACGCACTGATGACCGTCGCCGTCGAACACGGCTTGACCGCCGGGCCCTGGCTTCCGGGTGCCCGTCCCGGTGCGCACTTAGCCCGGGCCGCCGGCTTCTACCTCTGGAGCCAGGTCGAGAACGGGCACCTGTGCCCGATCTCGATGTCGTATGCCGCGGGGCCGGTGCTCGCGGCGACCCCCGGGGCGGCCACGGAGTGGCTGCCCAAGGTCGCTTCCCGCAGCTACGAGCCGGCGCTGGTGCCGATCGAGCAGAAGCGGGGCGCCATCGTCGGGATGGGCATGACGGAGAAGCAGGGCGGTTCCGACGTCCGGGCCAACAGCACGACGGCAACTCCGGATCCGCGAGGGCCGCTGGGCGCGGGCAGTTATCGCCTGCGTGGCCACAAGTGGTTCTGCAGCGCGCCGATGAGCGACGCCTTCCTCGTCCTGGCCCAGGCGCCGGCCGGTCTCAGTTGCTTCCTCCTCCCCCGCGCCCTGCCCGACGGCACGCGCAATTCGTTTGCGCTGCAACGCCTGAAGGACAAACTGGGCAATCGCTCGAATGCGTCGTCGGAGGTCGAGTTCGATGACTCCTGGGCGACCCTGCTGGGGGTCGAGGGGCGCGGCATACGGACGATCATCGACATGGTCGCCGGCACCCGACTCGACTGCATCCTCGGGTCGAGCGCGACGATGCGGCAGGCGCTCGTGCGGGCCACGCACCATACGGCCCACCGGATGACCTTCGGCCGGCCGCTGATCGATCAGCCGCTGATGCGCAATGTGCTGGCCGATCTGGCACTGGAGTCCGAGGCGGCCACGCTGCTCGCGATGCGGCTGGCGCACGCCGTCGACGAGGGCGACAGCGACTTCGCGCGGCTCGGCGTGGCACTGGGAAAATTCTGGGTGTGCAAGCGGACCTCGCCGATGGTGGCCGAGGCCCTGGAGTGCCTGGGCGGTCTTGGCTATGTCGAGGAGAACGGTCTGGCACGCCTCTATCGCGAGGCCCCGCTGAACTCGATTTGGGAGGGATCGGGCAATGTCAACGCGCTCGACGTGCTGCGCGCGATGACCCGCGAGCCGGCCAGCGTCGCGGCGCTGGCCAAGGAGGCCGGCGCCGCCCGCGGCGTCGATGCGCGATTGGATCGGGCCATCGACGCCATTGAGGAGATCGGCGCCCGCGCCGGGCACGAGCACGCACCGATCGAGGCCCGCCGGACCGTGGAGCGGCTGGCGATCACTCTGCAGGCAGCGCTGCTCGCCCGGTATGCCGAGCCGGCGATCGCCGAGGCATTTCTCGCCTCACGCGTGGCCGGTGACCACGGCGCGACTTTCGGCACGCTCTCGCCGGCTGCTGTCACGGCAGCTGCCGGCCCGCTTCTGGAGCGTGCTAGCAGCTCAGGGTGAAGTGGAGGGTTAGCTTTCGGCGAGCCGGGCCTGCTGCTCGGCGACGTCGAAGCCGGCGGCCGGCCACTGCGGGTCGATGTCCTGCAGTGCCGCGAGGAGGAGATTCATGACGGCCAACCGGGCATACCACTTCTTGTCGGCGGGAACGACATACCAGGGCGCCTCATCGGTGGAGCACTTCTCCAAGGCGGCCTGATAGGCCTCCATATAGGCGTCCCACGACTGACGCTCATCGATGTCGCCCGGGTTGAACTTCCAATACTTCTCCGGGTTGGCGAGCCGCTCGGCCAGCCGGGCCTTCTGCTCCTCCTTGGAGATGTGCAGCATGACCTTGACGATCGTGGTGCCGGAGGCGGCAACGCTCTTTTCGAAGGCGTTGATCTGGGCATACCGGCGCGACCACTGCTGCCGCGGCACCAGATTGTGCACCCGGACGATCAGCACGTCCTCGTACTGTGAGCGGTCGAAGACGCCGATCTTGCCGTAGCCCGGCAGGGCGTTGCGGATCCGCCATAGGAAGGGGTGGGCACGCTCTTCTGCGGTCGGCGCCTTGAACGACGTCAGTTCGATGCCCTGCGGGTCGGCGGCCCCGACGACGTGCCGCATGATGCCGCCCTTGCCCGAGGTGTCCATGCCCTGAACCACGAGCAGGATGGAGCGCTTCCCGCCGGCCTTGGAATCGGCATACAGGCGTTCCTGCAGGTCACTAACTTGCTCCGCGAGCGGGGCGAGGAGCATGGCACCCGCCGCCTTGTCCCCCGCGAACGCCGGGGTCGAGGCCGGGTCGACATCGGCGAGGGCGAATCCGGGACCCACCCGCAGTGCGCCGACGAAGGCGGCGGGCGTCGGGCTCTTGGCGGCCTCCTCGGCGACCTTGGCCGCAGCTTTGGCCTCTTGCTTGGCCAGCTCCTTGGCGATGATCTCCAGTTCTTTGGCGTCCTTGGAGTTCTTCTTCGCCTTGCCCTTGGCTGCCTTGGTGGCCTTGGCCGATGACTTCTTCGTCTTCTCCGACTTACCCATGCCACGCATAATGGCAGGCCCTGCGACGCGGTGCGCCAGACTGGGCCGATGCGATTGTTGTATGCCGATTCCCCCACTCCCGTGGCGCCCGGCACCGAGACCGACATCGACGCGCTTCGGGCGCTCTATGCCTGGCCGGGCGGGGGCGGGGTGCGCACAAACTTCGTCGCCACTCTCGATGGGGCCGCTACCGGCCCCAGTGGCCTGACGGGGTCGATCAACAACGCCGCCGACAAGATCGTCTTCGACCTCAACCGCGAGCTGTGCGATGTCGTCCTGGTTGGTGAGGCGACCGCGGACGCGGAGGGTTATCGTCCTGCGGACGGTCCTCCGCTGATCGTGGTCAGCCGGCGTTGCCGGGTGCCCCGCGGCTTTGTCGACCCGCCGAGGGATGGTCATGTCGTGCTTGTGACGGGGTCCGGGGCCGAGGCGGGCAATGTCCGGGCCGCGCGCCAGCAACTCGGCGACGCGAATGTGTGGGTGCTCGGCGAGGAGGACGTCGACCTCGGCCAGGTGATCGTGGCGTTGGGCCGCGAGGGCCGCCACAACATCCTGTGCGAGGGCGGGCCGCGCGTCCACGCGGCCTTGCTTGCGCGCAATCTCGTGGACGAGGTCGCGCTGACGTGGGTCCCGCGTGGCATCGGCGGTGCTCACCCGCGGATCGCTCACGGCGCAAACTTCGACGTCCAGTTAAGAGTGAAGGTTCTCCTGGAGTCGGACTCGACCCTGCTTGGGCTCTGGCGCGTGCCGGAGACGTCCGGCCACAGCTGAGTCCGGCACGGTCCGCAGCTGCGCATTCCGCAAGGAGCAGGACCGCAGGCGGGCAGCCGATCAGGCCTTGAGGAAGTCGCTGACAGCATACTCCCAGCGCGCCGGATCGGTGTTCCACTCTTTGCAATGCCGTGCCAGCTCCCAGTGCACGACAGTCACGAGGTCCGGGCGCGCCTCGGCAAGGGCAAGCGACGGCCCGGCCGGGACGAACTCGTCGTCGATGCTGTGGATGAGCAGGATCGGGTGGTGCAACTCGGCGGCTCGGGCAACCCAGTTGGTCTGGGCGACGTCAACCGTGTCGTGCACACCGACCAGCCGCCGCGACCACTTCTTGCCCATGATGGTCCGGCTCAGATCACCGACCGGCGAGGGCACGCCGTGGGCGCGCGCGTGGTGGGCCAGCACGTTAGTCCAGTCCACGACGGGGCCGTCGAGAACCACGCGGGTGACCGCCGAGGCAAGAGCGGACTGGGCGAGGACCTGCAGCACGATCGCCCCGCCCATCGACCACCCCACCAAGGTGACGTCTCTGGCACCTTCGGCCACGGCATACGCGATGGCCGACTCGATGTCGCGCCACTCGGACAGCCCGAGGTTGTAGCGACCGTCCGGGCCGGGCGGAGCGCCTTCGTCGTTGCGATAGCTCGGCACCAGAACCGTATGCCGTGCGGCCAGCACCGGCGGAATCGCCCGGATCGTCTCCTCACGGCGCGCGCCGCGGCCGTGGACAAGGATCGCCCAGCGGCTCCCGTCACCCATCCCGGGGATGAGCCAGGCCGGCATCGGCCCGAGATCCGTGACGATCTCGACGTGTCGGGTTGCCAGACCGAGGCTGATCTCGGGCGGCGAGCAGTAGTAGTACCCGTTCCAGCGCGCCGGGCCGGGGCGGATGATGCCGAAGTCTTGGGCCTCGATGCGACGGCGAACGGTGGCCTCGTCGCGATCGAGGATCTCGCCGATGCGGATGTGGCCGCGGCTGCCGTCCAGCCACAGGCCATAGCGGCCGGGAACCACCGTCTCGGCGTTGGCGGCCAGGACCACCGAGTCCGTGGCCGTCGACAGCACCTCGCAGTCGTCCGGTTTACGCCGATCCGGAGTTAGGACGCGCCGGGCGAAGTAGGCCGCCGCGCCCAGAGCAGCGCCGGCAGCTCCGGCCGCGGCCGAACTGCTGACCGCGGCCGCGCCGATGGCCGCGCGCTTTGCCGTCGCCTTAGAACTCACGCCCCTATCGTCTCAGGTCTCCCACCGGTATCGGGCGTCCCGTCTGCCCGGGCGACCGGCGCGGAAGAATGTGGCCATGTGCAGCGCGAGGAACGGCCGGGTCCACACCGTAGGTGTCGTGCTCGCCGCTGGGGCAGGCCGCCGCTTCGGCGGTCCGAAGATCCTTGCGCACCAAGGGCACTGGCTCGAACAGTCCGTGGCCGCATTGCGCAACGGCGGCTGCGACCGAGTGGCTGTCTGCATGGGTGCAGCCGTCGTGGATGCCCCGCCCGGCGTCTTGGCGGTCGAGGTGCCCGACTGGGCGAGCGGCATGAGCGCCAGCGTCCGCGCCGCCCTCGATCTCGCTGCCGAACTGGACGCCGAGTTGCTCGTTCTGCACCTGATCGACCTCCCGGACGTCGGTCCACCCGTCGTCGCCCGGGTGCTCGACAGCGCCGCCGGGCGACCGGACGCACTGGTGCGGGCGGCATACGGCAATTTGCCGGGGCACCCGGTGGTGGTCGGTCGCGATCACCTGGCCCCCATGAGAGCAACGCTGACCGGCGACAGCGGCGGTCGCGACTATCTCGCGGCCGCCGGTGCCCAGTCGATTGCGTGCGGTGATCTCGCGACGGGTGCCGACCACGACGTGCCAGAATCGTTGGCATGAGCAGCCTGCACAGCGACCGGGACTATGCCGTCACCAAGAGCGAGCATGAGTGGCGGGCCCAGTTGACGCCGCAGGAGTTCCACGTGCTGCGCGAGGCCGGGACCGAGCGGCCGTTCAGCGGCGAGTATGAGGATGACGAGACGGTGGGCGTGTATGCCTGCCGAGCGTGCGGCGCCGAGCTTTTCGCATCGGAGACGAAGTTTGCGAGCCATTGCGGCTGGCCGTCGTTCTACACCCCGCTGGCCGGCGACAGCGTCGAGTATTTGGAGGACCGCTCGCTCCCCGGCCGCCCGCGAGTCGAGGTCCGGTGTGCCAACTGCGGCAGCCACCTGGGCCACGTCTTCGAGGGCGAGGGCTATCAGACCCCGACCGACCAGCGCTTCTGCATCAACTCCATCTCGCTGACACTCCGGCCGGCCGAGTAGCCGGCGTCACCGCAGGCGCTCGATCAGGGCGGGGAGGGTGACGCGGGGGCCGGTGAAGAAGGGGGTCTCCTCGCGCACGTGCAGGCGGGCCCGGGAGGCGCGCAACTCGCGCATCAGGTCCACGATCCGGTGCAACTCATCGGCCTCGAAGGCCAGGATCCACTCGTAGTCACCGAGCGCGAAGGCGGCAATCGTGTTGGCGCGCACATCCGGGTAGTCCCTCGCCATCTGGCCGTGCTCGCGCAGCATGTCGCGGCGTTCGGCATCGTCGATGACATACCAGTCGTAGGACCGCACAAACGGATACACGCACACATAGTTACGCGCCTCCTCGTCGGCCATGAAGGCCGGGATATGGCTCTTGTTGAACTCCGCCGGACGGTGCAGCGCGGCATTGGACCACACCGGCTTGAGGTGCTGTCCCAGGCCCGAGCGCAAGAAGCGGTGGTAGGCGTCCTGGAGCAACTCGATGCTCTCGGCGTGCCACCAGATCATCAGGTCGGCGTCCGCTCGCAGACCGGCGACGTCATAGACGCCACGGATCACGACGCCACCCGCCTCCACGTCGGCGAACAACTTCTCGACATCGCGGACGTAGGCCTGCCGGCCCGCGTGCCCCAGCGGCGTCTCGACCGCAAAGACCGACCACATGGCATACCGGATGCTGTCGTTGATCTCGCGCATGCGCGCGGGCGTGGGCTTGCTCGGGACGGGTCGATCGGACATTCCGCCATTCTGAACCCGTCGCCCCGTGCGCGCCGAATCGGGTCGCGCCGTCACTCCCCCGGCCCGTATGCCGTGCGGATGGCCCGCGCGGCCCGCCGGCCCGAGCCGATGACCGCCGGAATGCCCACCCCGTCGTATGCCGCGCCGGCCACCTCGAGCCCGTCGATCTCGCCGATCGCCTTGCGCACCAGCGCAATCCGGTCGAGGTGGCCGACGGCATACTGCGGGAGGGCGCCGCCCCAACGCTGGACGTGCGCATCGAGCGGGTCCGGGAGGGCGCCCGCGATCGCGCGCAGATCGGCGAGCGCACGCGCGGCCAGGGTGCGGTCGTCGACCTGGAGAGCGGCCTCTTCGCGGTGGCGCCCGAGCGAGGCGCGGACATACGCGGTCTCGGGCGCCGCGTCGGCCAGCCATCCCCACTTCTGGGAACTGAAGGTGCTCGCCTTGATGGCGCGTCCTTCGACGGGTGGCACGAGGAAGCCCGAGCCGGGCAAGGCCGGCATCGCCACGCGCGGGAAGGCGAAGGTGACGATGGCCATGGACGCCGTCTCGATGGCGGCCAACTCGTGGGCGGCCGAGGGCGCGACCGGTCCCAGCAGGCGCCGCGCGGGCGCCGGCGGGAGCGCGAGGATAACCGCGTCGGCGGTGATGACCTCGGGGGCGATCGTTGGTCCGGCGACGATTTCCCAGCCCGCGACGGCGCGGCGCACCTCCCGGACAACGGCCCCGGTGCGGATCCGCCCGCCGCGCTTGGCGATCGCATCGGCGAGAAGTTCGGGCAGCACGCCGACTCCCCCGTCTATGCCGATGAAGGCCGATTGCGCTGGGGCCGAAGGTGATTCGGGCGTGGGCGGGGAGGAATCCAGCAACGGGTCGCTAGACAGTGCCTTGGCGTGGATGGCCGGGACCGCGGCAGCCAGTGAGATCTGCCGAGCGTCGCCGGCATACACACCGCCGAGCAGTGGGTCGACGAGCCGGTCGACCACCTCATCGCCAAGGGCCGCCGCGACGTAGTCACCGACGCTGACGTCACGAGTCGGAGCCGGCGGAACGAGGGCAGCCCGCAGCCGTTCCATGCCCTGCGCGCTGAGGATCCCGGTCGCGTCAGCCGGGCGCCGTGGAACCCCCATCAGTGAACCTGGCGGCAACGGGTGCAGCGCCCCGTGGGACCAGACGGAAGCAGCGGTCGTCGCGGGGATCACGAGCCGTTGGCCGGCGCCTATCTCGGCAATCAGCTCGCGCGCCTCGGGGCGAACGGCGAGCATCGATTCGGCGCCGACGTCAACCAGGCGCCCACCGACGACCTCCTGACGCAACTTGCCGCCGACGCGATCGCTCCCGTCGAGCACGAGCACCTCGCTGTCGGCTTCAGAAGCGCTCACTAACTCCCACGCGGCAGCCAGACCGGCTAGGCCACCACCGACGATAACGATCCGGTACACCCGCACAACTTATGTCGCGACCGGGGAACGGCCACCGGCAGGGTGACGTCGCAGGGCGAAGCACCGATCCCAGGAGCAACCGATGATGACGTCGCGAATCGCCCGCGCAACCCTGGCCCTCAGCCTCGCCGGCACGATCGGCATCCTCGGCGGATGCAGCGGCGGCGGTAGCAGTGGAGCGGTCGCTACGAGCGGGGCGGCCGGGCCCGCGCCGGCCGAGGTGGGCGTGGCACGCGGCGCCGCGGGCGACAAGGCCGAATCGTCGAGCGTCGCAGTCGATGCGCAGAAGTTGACCCGCACGGCGACGCTCTCCCTACAAGTCGACGACGTCGGCAAGGCGACCGCGCAGGTGCGAGCCATCAATGTTGCTGCTGCCGGCTACGTGCTCTCGGAGAACATCGGCACGACCGGGACCGAGACCGACGAGCGGGCTGGGATCAGCCCGACAACCTATGCGGCACTGGTGATTTCGGTGCCCACAGACAAATTGGATGCCACGCTGGACGAGCTCCAGCGCATCGGGACAGTCCTCGATCGGCGCAGCCAGACCGAGAATGTCACCGGCGAGTATGTCGACGTCCAAGCCCGCGTCGTCACGATGAAGAAGTCCGTCGCGCGCATCCAGGACCTCATCGACAAGACCGACGACATCGACCAACTCGTGAAACTCGAACGCGAACTCTCCAGCCGCCAGGCCGAACTCGAGGCCATTGAGGCGCGACTGCAGGAACTGGATCGCAGCACCTCGCGCAGCCCGATCACCATCAACCTGACGACCGATCCCAGCCTGATCGACAGCGCCCTGTCCAACCCAGCGACGGGCTTCACCGGCGGGTTGAAGGCGGGCTGGAAGGCCTTCGTCGGCTCGCTCGCCGCGCTCTTCACGATCGTCGGCGCGGTCTTGCCGTTCGCGCTGCTCGGCGCCGTGCTCGCCGTGCCGATTGTCTACATCCGGCGTCGCCTGCAGGCCCGCCGGGCGGCCCGGCCGCCCAAGGTTACCCAGCGCAACACTTCGGCCCCCCTGCCGGACCCGATGGCGTGAGTGGCGCACCCGGCACCCACGCCGGCGCCGGCCCACGCACCCACTCCGGCGCCGCGCCCAGGCGCGGAGGGCTGATCGCCGGCGTCAGCGCACGCCGGCCTCGTGGACCAGCGCGACCAGTCGCGTCAGCACATCGGGGTCGGTCTCGGGCAGGACGCCGTGGCCCAGATTGAAGATGTGCCCTGGCGCGGACGCACCTTCGGCGAGGATGCGACGCGTCTCGCGCTCGAGTGCCTCCCACGGCGCGAAGAGCAGCGCCGGGTCGAGGTTGCCTTGCACGGCATACGATCTGCCGAGGCGAGCGATGGCGTCGGGCAGGGCGACACGATAGTCGACGCCGACCACGTCGGCACCGGCCGCTGCCAACGACGGCAGCAGCTCACCGGTCCCGACGCCGAAGTGGATCCGAGGCACGCCGAGCTCGCCCACGCTCGCCAACACGGCGGCCGAGTGCGGCTGGACGAACTTCTCATAGTCCGCTCGCGACAGCGCGCCGGCCCACGAGTCGAAGAGCTGCACGACCGAGGCGCCCGCCTCGACCTGCACCCTTAAGAACGCTGCCGAGATCTGAGCAAGCCTGGCGCACAACGCATTCCACAGATCCGGATCGCCATGCATGAGCGCCTTGGTGCGCAGGTGATTGCGACTTGGGCCGCCCTCGACCAGATAGCTCGCCAGCGTGAAGGGCGCGCCCGCAAACCCGATCAGCGGCGTTGCACCCAGCTCCGCGACGAGCAAAAGCACGGAATCCCGGATGTCAGGAATCGCGTCGGCGGTCAGTTCGGGCAGGCGTGCCAGGTCGCCCCAGGTGCGAATCGGATCGGCGACTACCGGCCCGACACCCGGCACGATGTCGATATCGAGGCCGACGGCCGCGACCGGAACGACGATGTCGGAGAAGAAAATTGCCGCATCCACCCCATGTCGACGCACGGGTTGCAGGGTGATCTCGGCGACCAGGTCGGGACGCCGACAACTCTCCAGCATCGGGATGCCGGCCCGGACGGTGCGGTATTCCGGAAGTGACCGTCCGGCCTGACGCATGAACCACACCGGCGTGTGCGGCACGCTCTCGCGATGCGCCGCGCGCACCAGCGGCGACTGCATCAGGGCAGGCGAGGACGGGCCGGTCGCAAGGGTCATGATGCGATCGTATGGCGGCCCGCTCGCCGGGCCGCACGACCCTCCGGCCGGCGCGCCTCGTGACCGATCCGTCACGTCATCGAGGTGGCCGGCCGTGCCGCGCCCTGGACAGGCGCGCGACGTCGCGCGCCGATGGCGGCCTGCCGTGCGGACAACGCCGCCCGAGCCGTATGGACGCCCTCACCCGTCAAGCGGTAATAGCGGCGTCGGGGTCGGCCGGCGGCGCTCGCATCGACGTCTTCCCAGTCGCTTGTCAGCCACCCGACGCCCTCCAGCCGCGCAAGGATCGTGAATTGACCCGCCGGCCGTGTCGAATCGGCCTTTCGACGGGGTCGAACCGGCCTTTCGACGGGGTCGAACCGGCCTTTCGACGGGGTCGAACCGGCCTGTCGAGGGGGTCGCATCGCGTCAGGCGCCGGCGATGAGCGCCACGCCGGCCATCGTCAACGCGACCCCCGCAAGTTGGACCCGGCGCAAGCGCTCGTGGAGCACGGCATACGCCAAGACCGCGGTGACCACGGGATAGAGCGAGCCAAGCACGGCCGCGATGCTGACATACCCGCGCGTCGCGGCCAGGCCGAAGAGCGCGTTCGCCACCAGGTCGGCGAGGCCGACGAAGACGAGCACCGGCAGGTCGGCGCCCGTCATACCGCCAGCGCGCCGCAGCACCAAGGCGGCCAGCCCGAAGAGCGAGACCGACGTCAACCGCATCAGCCACAGGGTGTCGACGACGGAGTCAGCACTGCCGGCGTGGATCGAAAACAACCCCACGCCGAAGCCCGCTCCGGCCGCCGACGCGAGCACCACCGGCCGCCGGGACACGGCGCCCTCGAGCTCCGGCCCGGACGCGAGCAGCACACCCGAGATCGCGACCATGATGCCCACCCAGGCGAGCAGCGCCGGCTGCTCCCCCGAGGCAACTCCGAGAATCACCGGCACGACCACCCCGAGCGATGCGATCGGTGCCACGACTCCCATGGTTCCGGTGCTCAGTGCCGCATAAAAGCAGACCAGCGCTCCCGACCCGGAAACCCCGGCGAGGACCGCCCACAGTGGCCAGTTGCCGGATGCGAAATGGGGAGTGCGCAGGCATACCGCAATCGTCATCGCGAGCAGGCCGATGGCCTGCGACCACCCGACCACGGCCGCAGCCGGGCGGGTCTTGGCCTTGACTCCCGCGACGAAATCTGATGTCCCCCAGACCAGGGAGGACGCGAGCGCGAGCAGGGTGAACACCGTGGCACCCTAGCGAGCCGGACCCGCAGCCTGTCCCGGCACCCATGGACACGACTCCCCGGATTTGGCGGTTCCGCGGGAAACTCGCGCGCAGCGCCTACGCTCCCCATGTGGCCACCCGCACCAAGACACCGTCCGCGCAGGACTCATTTGCGCAGGCGCTCGAGTCCTTGCGCCGCGTCGCCACGCGCCCCGAGATCCGCCTGACCGAGGTCCCCGCGCCCGCGCGCATCGCCCCGTATGCCGTTGCCCTCACTGGCGAAGTCATCCCTGGCGGCGATGAGGACGACCTCGCGTCGGGCCGCTTCGTGCTGCTGCACGACCCGTCCTGTCCCGAGCCGTGGGGCGGCGCCTGGCGGGCGGTGACCTTCGCCCGTGCCGAGCTCGAGCCGGAGATGGGCGCGGACCCCTTGCTCGGCGAGGTCGGCTGGTCTTGGCTGACCGAACAACTGGCTGGCTACGGACTGCGATTCGTCGCCGAGGCCGGCACTGTGACCCGGGTGATTTCGGAGAGTTTCGGGGCGATGGGCGATCGCGATCCGAGTGTCGAGATCGAGATCCGGGCCTCGTGGACGCCGCTGGGCGACGACCACGGCGACCACCTCCTCGCCTGGTGCGATGTGCTGTGCACCATCGCCGGACTGCCCCCGCTGCCCGAAGGCGTGGTGGCGCTCCCGGGTCGACGGCGGTAGGCCGCCGATGACCGACATCGTGCCTGCGGGCGTCCCGCTGGACACGCCCGCCGACGGGCTGCCCGATCTGATCGACTCCGAGCGCAGCCTCGCGGCCGCGGCCGCCGATCTCGCCGGCGGCGTCGGGCCGGTTGCCATGGACGCGGAGCGCGCGTCGGGCTACCGCTTTGGCCAGAAGGCCTACCTGGTCCAACTGCGCCGGGAGGGCGCCGGGACCCTGCTCGTCGATCCGGTCGCCGTGCCGGATCTGAGCCCGCTCGACGACGCGATCGGTGGGGCCGAGTGGATCCTGCACGCCGCCACCCAGGACCTCGCCTGCCTCGCCGAGGTCGGGCTGCGTCCGCGACAACTCTTCGACACCGAACTCGCGGCGCGGCTGCTGGGCCTGCCGCGCGTCGGCCTGGCTGCGGTGGTCGAGCACTACCTCGGCCTGGTCCTGGCCAAGGAACACTCGGCGGCGGACTGGTCACAACGTCCGTTGCCGACGGCCTGGCTGCGCTATGCCGCGCTGGATGTCGAGGTGCTTGGTGAGATCCGCAATCTGATGGGCGTCGACCTGGCCCGCAGCGGCAAGGCCGAGTGGGCCCGGCAGGAGTTCGCGGCTCTCCTGGACTGGACGCCGACGGTGCGCGTCGATCCCTGGCGGCGCACCTCCGGGCTGCACAAGGTGCGCGGCGGCCGGGGCGTGGCCTTTGTCCGCGAGCTCTGGTACGAACGTGAACGCCTCGCTTCGGCCCGCGACATCGCGCCCGGGCGGCTGATCCCCGACGCCGTCCTGGTGCTCATCGCCCAGCACGCCCTCACCAGCCCCGGCACGCTGCCCACCGGCAATCGGGGGATCGGGCGCTACCAGCGCGACTGGCTGGCCGCGATCGCCCGGGCCAAGGCCCTGCCCGACTCGCAGTTGCCGCCGACCAATCTGCCCCATGAGGGCCCGCCGCCGGCGCGCGCTTGGGCCGACAAGGATCCGCTCGCCGCGGCCCGCCTGGCTCGGACCCGCGACCTGCTCACAGCATTCGCCGAGGCGCGGACCATTCCCGTCGAGAACGTCTGCTCCCCCGAGCCCCTGCGGCGGGTGGTCTGGTCGCCTCCGGCGGACGCACCGGAGGTCGAGGCCTTCAGCGCGGCGCTCGCGGCGTATGGCGTGCGGCCCTGGCAGCGCGAGATCGTGGCGCCCATGCTGCATACGGCCTTCACCGCCGAGCAGGCGTGAGGCGACTCACCTCCTAGGTGACGAGGAGCTAAGCGACCGCTTAGTTATGCTCGGACGCGATGGCGCCCCTGATCGGCGCCGCACTCACATTCACACCGTGCAAGGAGGCAGGTATGCCGCGCAGTCTGCGTGAGGTCGTCTTCGTCGACGGCGTCCGGACGCCCTTCGGCAAATCCGGACCCAAGGGGATCTATGCCGAGACCCGGGCCGACGATCTGGTCATCAAGTGCATCCGCGAGTTGCTGCGGCGCCACCCCGAGCTGCCACCGGAGAAGGTCGAGGAGGTCGCGATCGCGGCCACCACACAGATCGGCGATCAGGGCCTGACGCTCGGCCGGACCGCGGCCCTGCTATCCGGCCTGCCGAAGACGGTGCCGGGCTACAGCATCGACCGGATGTGCGCCGGCGCGATGACCGCGGTCGCGTCAACGGCCGGTCAGATCGCCTTCGGCGCCATCGACATCGCCATCGCCGGTGGCGTGGAGCACATGGGCCGCCACCCCATGGGCGAGGGCGTCGACCCCAACCCGCGGATCGTCGCCGAGAAGCTCGTCGACCCGTCGGCGCTGGTGATGGGCAAGACCGCCGAGAACCTGCACGACCGCTACCCGCAGCTGACCAAGGAACGGTCGGACGCCTTCGCGGTCGCCTCGCAGGACAAGCTCGCCGCGGCCTACCAGGCCGGCAAGATCCAGCCGGACCTCGTGCCGGTCGCGACCCGCAGCGCCGAGAAGGGCTACGGCCTCGCCGTGACCGACGAGCCGCCGCGCCCCGGCACCACCGTGGAGGACCTTGGTGCGCTCAAGACGCCCTTCCGGGCGCACGGTCGGGTGACCGCCGGCAATGCGGCCGGCATCAACGACGGGGCGACCGCCTGCCTGCTCGCCGCGGAGGACACCGCCAAGGAGTTGGGGCTGCCCGTCCGGATGCGCCTGGTCGAGTTCGCCTTCGTCGGCGTCGAGCCTGAGGTCATGGGCATCGGCCCGGTCCCGGCGACCGAGAAGGCCCTCGCCAAGGCCGGCCTGACCATCGAGGACATCGGGCTCTTCGAGCTCAACGAGGCCTTCGCCGTGCAGGTCCTCGCCTTCCTCGACCACTTCGGCATCGCCGACGACGACCCGCGTGTCAACCCGTATGGCGGCGCGATCGCGACCGGACACCCTCTCGCCTCGAGCGGGGTGCGGCTGATGACGCAGCTCGCCCACCACTTCGAGGCCCACCCCGAGGTGCGCTACGGCCTGACCGCGATGTGCATCGGCCTCGGCATGGGCGGTGCCGTCATCTGGGAGAACCCCAACCACGCCGACTACGGGAAAGAGGCTTAAGCCATGACCGAGACGCTTGCCGCCAAGGCAGCCACGCAGTTCCCCGACGAGGTCGTGACCAAGGCGCTGGTGCGGGATCTCACCTTGCCCGCACGCGCCGGCACGATGGCGCTGATTACCCTTGACAACGGCTTCGACCACACCAAGCCCAACACCTTCGGCCCGGCGACGATCGCGGGGCTGACCGAGGTCGTCGCGGGCCTGCGGGCGCGGGCCGAGGCCGGCGAGATCCAGGCTGTCGGTATCACTGGCAAGCCCTTCATCTTCGCCGTGGGCGCCGACCTGACCGCGGTTCCGGCCGCACGCGAACGTGAGCAGGCCGTGGAGATCGCCCGCGCCGGTCATACGGTCTTCGCGGCGATCATGGACCTGCCGGTCCCGACCTTCGCCTTCGTCAACGGTGCCGCTATGGGCGGCGGCGTGGAGATCGCGCTGGCGTGCGACTACCGGACCATCTCGGCCGGCGTACCGGCCGTCGCGCTGCCCGAGGCCTTCCTCGGGCTCGTGCCCGGCTGGGGCGGCTGCTATCTCCTGCCCAATCTCATCGGCGTGCAGAAGGCCCTGACGGTGATCATCGAGAACCCGATGAACACCAACAAGATGCTCAGCGGGCCGGCGGCCTTCAAGCTCGGCATGGCCGATGCGATGTTCGCGCCCGCCGACTTCCTCGAGGAGTCCTTGACCTGGGCGGCCGGCGTGCTCTCGGGATCGGTTGAGGTGAACCGGCCCGAGGTCGACCGAGACGAGACCACCTGGAACACCGCGGTGGACCTGGCCAAGGCGCTCGTCGACGTCAAGACCGGCGGCAAGTCGCCGGCGCCCTATCGCGCCTTGGACCTGGTCCGCGCCGCGCGCACCGCCGGGCGCGCCGACGCCTTCGCCGCCGAGGACGAGGCGCTCGGCGACCTGGTCATGGGCGATGAGTTGCGCGCCGGGCTCTACTCCTTCGACCTGGTCCAGCGCCGGGCCAAGCGGCCCGCGGGCGCTCCGGACCGGGCCCTGGCCCGCCCGGTGACCAAGGTCGGCATCGTCGGCGCCGGACTGATGGCCAGTCAACTGGCCCTGCTCTTCGCTCAGCGGCTGGAGGTCCCGGTCGTGATGACCGACCTCGACCAGGAGCGCGTGGACAAGGGCATCGCCTATGTCCATGGACAGCTCGCCGACCGGCTGGCCAAGGGCCGCATGACCCAGGACGCCGTCAACAAGCTCACCGGCCTGATCACCGGGGCGACGAGCAAGGACGGCTTTGCCGACGCCGATTTCGTCATCGAGGCGGTCTTTGAGGAGATCTCGGTCAAGAAGCAGGTGTTCGCCGAAGTCGAGGCCGTGGTCTCGGCCGAGTGCATCCTGGCGACCAACACCTCCTCGCTCTCGATCACCGAGATGGCGGCCGACCTGGAGCACCCCGAGCGGGTTGTCGGCTTCCACTTCTTCAACCCCGTCGCGGTGATGCCGCTGCTGGAGATCATTCCGGGCGACAAGACCGACGATGCCGCTCTCGCAACGGCTTTCGCCGTCGGGAAGGCACTGAAGAAGACGACGATCCGGGTCAAGGACTCGGCCAGCTTTATCGTCAACCGGCTGCTCGGCCGTTTCATGGGCGAATACTCAAAGATCGTCGACGAAGGCACGCCGGTGGCGATCGCGGACCAGGCGGTCGCGGGGTTGGCACCCATGCCGCCATACGTGCTCTTGAGCCTGGTGGGTCCGGCGATCGCGCTGCACAACGTCGAGACCCTGCACCGCGCCTTCGGCGACCGGTTCTATGTCTCGCCCTCGATGCAGGCGGTCGTCGCGGCCAAGAAGCCGGGCTTCGACCCGTCGCTGCAGGTCGTGGCGGAGCACCCGGTCGAGTTGACCGTGCCGCAGGTGCGTGAGCGGGTGCTCTCGGCCATCGCCGAGGAAGTCGGGATGATGCTCGCCGACGGCGTCGCCCAGGCACCCATGGACATCGACCTGGCGATGATCACCGGCGCCGGATTCCAGTTCTGGAACGGCGGCATCTGCCCGCTCTTAGACCGCGAGGGCATCAGCGAGAAGGTGCTCGGCCGGCGGCTCCTGCCCCCGGGCGCGGCCTCCGTCCCGGCCTAGGCTTCTGCCCTATAACGGGGGCGCGTCGGCACGAGATGCCGACGCGCCCGTCGCGCCCAGCCTTCCGCGGTCCCCTCCCCGTCGAGAGGCCGGTTCAGCCCCGTCGAGAGGCCGGTTAAGCCCCGTCGAGAGGCCGGTTCAGCCCCGCCGAAGGCCGGCGCGACACGCCGGAGGGAGCCGGTCGATTCCCGCCTATCTCATATGTGATTTATCATGGTGACTCATGTCTGACGACTATTTGGCCCGCATCGGCAACCTCATCCGGGACGCTCGGCGTCACAAGGGCATGACCCAAACCGACCTCGCCGAGCTCCTCGGCACCAGCCAGAGCGCTGTCGCACGCATCGAACAGGGCGGCCAGAACCTCTCCCTGGAAATGCTCGCCCGGATCGGCGAGGCCCTCGACAGCGAGTTCGTCTCGCTCGGGCACAGCCAGCCTCAGCACCTGCGCGTCGTCGGCGGCGCGCAGCTCTCCGGCTCGATCGACGTCAAGACGTCGAAGAACGCGGCCGTCGCCCTGCTCTGCGCCGCGCTGCTCAACAAGGGGCGCACGACCCTGCGGAGCCTGGCGCGCATCGAAGAGGTCAACCGGATCATCGAGGTCCTCAACTCCATCGGTGTCCGCACCCGCTGGTTGCCCGACTCCAGCGACCTCGAGATCACGCCCCCGGCGCGCGTCGACCTCGACGCGATCGATATCGAGGCGGCGCGCCGCACGCGGACCGTCATCATGTTCCTCGGTCCGCTGCTGCACGAGTTCGAGGGCTTCCAGTTGCCGTATGCCGGTGGCTGCGACCTCGGCACCCGCACCGTCGAGCCGCACCTGGTCGCGCTGCGCCACTTTGGGCTGAATGTCGCTGCGACGCAAGGGTTCTACGACGCCGATGTCAGGATCGGCCAGGGGCCGCAGCGTCCGATCGTGCTCACCGAGCGCGGCGACACGGTCACCGAGAACGTCCTGATGGCCGCGGCCCGCCACCCGGGTGTGACGGTCGTCCGCAACGCCTCCTCCAACTACATGGTCCAGGATTTGTGCTTCTTCCTGCAGAGGCTCGGCGTGCAGATCGACGGCATCGGCACGACGACGCTGACGGTGCGTGGCGTCGCCGACATCGACGTCGATGTCGACTACCAGCCGAGCGAGGACCCGATCGAGGCCATGAGCCTCCTGGCTGCTGCAGTCGTCACCGACTCCTCCATCACCATCCGCCGGGTGCCGATCGAGTTCCTCGAGATCGAGCTCGCGACGCTGGAAACGATGGGGATGAAGTACGACGTGACGCCGGAGTACGTCTCGGCGAACGGGCATACGCGCCTGGTCGACCTGACGACGATCCCGGGGCCGCTGAAGGCGGCCGCCGACAAGATCCACCCGCTGCCCTTCCCCGGTTTGAACATCGACAACCTGCCCTTCTTCGCGCTGATCGCCGCCAAGGCCGAGGGCACGACGATGATCCACGACTGGGTCTATGAGAACCGCGCGATCTACCTGACCGAGCTGACCAAGGTCGGCGTCAACGTCCAGTTGCTCGACCCGCACCGCGTCATGGTCACCGGGCCGACCGCGAAGTTCCGCGCGGCCGAGGTGGTCTGCCCGCCCGCGCTGCGCCCCGGCGTGGTGATCCTGCTGGCCATGCTGGCCGCTCCGGGGACGTCCGTGCTGCGCAATGTCTATGTCATCAACCGCGGCTATGAGGACCTGGCCGAGCGCCTGACCGCCCTCGGCGCCAAGGTCGACACCTTCCGCGACATCTGAGGCTCCCTAAACCCTGCTAACACACGTTAGGTGACGTCCAGCAGGGTAGACCTTGCTGGAGGTGCCCTAACCGCTGCTAGCAGAGGTTAGGGACGGGGGTCAGGCATCCCGGGAGTCGGTCTCGGCGCGGGTCGGGTAGCGGTCGACATACTCCTGGCCGGTGAGTTCCTGGATGCGGCGCATCAACTCGTCGGTGACCTCACGCCAAGCCGCGGGGTCATCGGCCCGGCCGCGCCACGGGGTCAGGTCGAGCGGGGTGCCATAGGCGATCCGGATGTGCCCGCGGCGCGGCAGCAGCTTGCCCTTGACCGTCAGGCCGCGCGTGCCGAGCACACCGACAGGCACGATCGGGACCTCGCGCGGCAGCGCCACCCGCGCCACTCCCGTATGCCCGCGGTGCAGCCGCCCGTCCGGCGACCGCGTCCCCTCGGGGAAGATCGCGACGACTCCGCCCGCCTCGAGCAGGTCGCGGGCGGCTGCCAAGGCGGGGTCGGCCGTCTTGGCGCTCTCGGGGTCGATGGGCAGCTGACCGATCGCCCGCAGGAACCAGCCGAGCAGCCGGCCTCCGATGCCGCGCCCGGCGTAGTACTTGGACTTGGCGGCATAGACGACCTTGCGCGGGGCGCCCATGCTCACCCCGACCGGGTCGAGGAAGTTGACGTGGTTGGCGGCCAGGATCACCGGGCCGGTGCGCGGGATGTTCTCGCGCCCGGTCCACCGCATGCGGAAGTACCACCAGGCGATCGGCCCCACGCCGACGAATTTGAAGAACCAGTACCACATCGCTCGGTTGCTCCCCGCGTGCCGAATGATCAGATCAGTGCGTTGGCGACGGTGTCCGGGGTCAACCCGATCACCTCGAGCACCTGCCCGCGCGACGCGTGGTCGAGGAACGCTCTCGGCACGCCGAAGGTCCGGACCGGGACATCGATATCGTTGGCGCGCAACGCAGTCGAGAGTTGCGAACCGATGCCGCCGACCTCGAGCCCGTCCTCGATCACGGCAACACGCGACGCCCGGGCGCACAACGTCACCAGGTCCGGCGCGACCGGGATCACCCAGCGCGAATCGACGACGAGCACCCGGCGACCCTCGGCAGCAAGCTTGTCAGCAACCGTGATCGCCGTGGGAACCATCGAGCCCACCGCGACAATGAGCTGTTCGATGTCGCCGCCGTCGGTATGGTCGGCCATCACATCGAGCGAACCCTCCTGCCGAAGCGACGTCAATGGCGCGGCCACACTGCCCTTGGGGAAGCGGATGACGGTCGGCGCATCACTCACCTCGACAGCCTCACGTAGCGCGGTCCGGATCGCTGCCCCGTCACGAGGGGCCGCCAGGCGCAGCCCCGGGACTGCCCCGCAGATCGCCATATCCCACATCCCGTGATGCGATGCGCCGTCGGGACCGGTGATGCCGGCGCGGTCCAGGACAATCGTCATACCAGCCCTGTGGAGGGCGGCGTCCATGAGCACTTGGTCGAAGGCCCGGTTGAGGAAGGTCGCATAGACGGCCACGACCGGGTGCAGGCCGGCATACGCCAAGCCGCTGGCCATGGTCACGGCATGCTGCTCGGCGATGCCCACATCGATGATCCGGCCCGGATAATGCTTGGCGAAGTCACCAAGACCCACCGGAATCATCATGGCGGCGGTGACGGCCACGAGGTCGGGGCGCTCAGCGCCCAGGGCGACCATCTCGTCGCTGAACTCGTCGGTCCAACTGCGTCCGGCGATCTCGAAGGGCAGACCGGTCTCGGAGTTGATGACACCGACGGCGTGGAACTGGTCGGCCTCGTCCTGACGCGCCGGCTCGTAGCCGCGGCCCTTCTGGGTGATGACGTGCACGATGACCGGGCCGCCGAAGTTCTTGGCGCGGGTGAGCGCTGCCTCCAGCGCGAGGGGGTCGTGCCCGTCGACCGGCCCGATGTACTTCAGCCCGAGGTCCTCGAAAAGTCCTTGCGGCGCAACGACATCCTTGATGCCCTTCTTGATGCCGTGCAGGGCGCGCTCCATCGGCATCCCGACGACAGGCGTGCGCCGCAGCGTCGTCTTGCCCCACTCCAGGAAGCTCTCATACCCCTGCGTCGTCCGCAGCGTCGCCAGGTGCTCAGCCAGCCCGCCGATCGTGGGGGCATAGGACCGCTCGTTGTCGTTGACGATGAGCACGAGCGGCAGTTGCTTCTCGGCGGCGATATTATTCAGCGCCTCCCACGCCATGCCGCCGGTCAGGGCACCATCACCGATGACCGCGACCGTATGCCGTGTCTTCCCCCCCGCGATCGCGCGTCCCTTCGCGACGCCGTGAGCCCAGGACAACGAGGTCGAGGCGTGCGAGTTCTCGACGATGTCGTGCTCGGACTCGGCACGACTCGGGTAGCCGGACAGCCCACCCTTGGCCCGCAGCGCGCTGAAGTCGTGACGGCCGGTGAGCAGTTTGTGAACGTAGGACTGGTGCCCGGTATCGAAGATCACCGCGTCGCGCGGGGAGTCGAAGACCCGGTGGATGGCGATGGTCAGCTCGACGACCCCGAGATTGGGTCCTAGGTGGCCACCGGTGCGCGACACGGCGTCGATGAGGAAGTCGCGGACCTCCTGGGCCAGGGGCGCGAGTTGCTCGGGGGCGAGCGCCTTGACGTCGGCCGGTCCGTTAATGCGATCCAACAAGGCCACGATCGGCGCCAGTCCTTCCGAGCGGAGAATTGCGCGCCGGGCCACGCGCAACCCTTCGAGTTTACGGCGTGGTCGGGTCGATGACGTGCAGGCGCTGAGCGGACCTGGCATCCAGCTGCAGCGCCGAAGCGGTGGGCCACAACTCTGAACCGGCCTCTCGACGACCCTGAACCGGCCTCTCGACGAGGGGGGTGGGGTCAGAGCTTGGCGACGAAGGTCTTGCCCTGGAGGGCTTCGTGGATCAGTTGGGCGCCGCGGGCGGCGGCGAGCAGGCGGACACCTTCGTGCTCCAATCCGCTCATCATCTCGGCAATGCCCTCCGGCGGAACGAAATCGCCCATCTCCACCCGTGCCTCGCGGTAGGCCTGACGCATGGCGATCAACTGCGCGTCAATGTGGCGCTGGGCGAGCCAGGCCAAGGCGATCGGGTGGCGACGCCAGCCGGCATACGCACGGTAGTCGGCGGGGCAGTGGTCGAGCAGCCAGGACACGGCCGGGATCTCCCACCCGTCGGCCTGCGGGGGCGGCACGGCACCCGGCCACCCGGGAGGCCCCGCGAGCGGACGATTGTCGTACACATGTTCTATCCTAGTGCAGACCTCAAGAAATATCGACGGCCACGTCGACGGGCAAACCGGTCACGCTCGTCTCGCCCTCGGCGTCGATCTCGACCCCGAAGCTCGTGGCTCCGAAGCGCAGGCCGGTCACGCGCATCGGGCCGAAGGGTGGCGGCGACATCGGCCGGAGACTGACCCGCCGTCCGGGCACATCGACGGCCAAGCCGAGGACGCCGGCGACGATCGCCGCCGCAGACGCCGCCGACCAGGCCTGCGGACGGCACGACGCCGGGTAGGGCGCAGGGAGGCCGGCCACCGACTCCCCCGCGAAGAGCTCGGGGGCACGATAGTTCAGCGGCACCGTCACGGCCACCAGGCCGCGGGCTACCTGGCTCGCGGCCCGGGACTGCCCCTCGCGGACCATGCCGAGCAGGGCGATCGCCGTATCGTGCGTCCACACCGAACCGGTGTGATAACCGATCGGGTTGTATGCCGGATTGGTGCGCGAGAGCGTCCCGATCCCGAACTCCCC
Source organism: Nostocoides vanveenii (assembly GCF_039531165.1). Classification (NCBI taxonomy): domain Bacteria; kingdom Bacillati; phylum Actinomycetota; class Actinomycetes; order Micrococcales; family Intrasporangiaceae; genus Nostocoides; species Nostocoides vanveenii. The sequence continues at coordinate 175,290 of NZ_BAAAPN010000034.1, forward strand.
CAACAGATCCGGAGCGAGCAGCCGGTCGACGACCAGCCGCGCCTGACCCTCGTCCAGCACGCCGGTGCCGAGCACATGGCCCATATTGCTGCCGACGCCGTCGACCGGTCGACCGTCACCATCGATGGCCATCGCCAGATAGCTCCCCCGATCGTCCTCGACCCAGTAGCGCTCGTTGATTCGCCCAGCAAGGTCGACCCCCCAGGCCCGGACCGCATCGGCGCCCGGCACGCCGAATGCCTCGTAGATGGCTGCCGCACCGTAGGCGGCCTCAACGGCATACGCCTGAGCCTCGACAAGGGCGATGGGTGCCGGCGCGATGCTGCCATCGCGGCGGCGCATCGAGTCGCCGGAGTCCTTCCACCCCTGGTTGGCCAGGCCCGATCCGGACCGATCGATATAGCGCAGCAGACCGAGCTCGTTGTCGGCAGCCTGTTGGAGCCAGCCCATGGCCGCCTGCAGATTGGGCAATAGGGCGCGCACTTCGCCGGTGTCCAAACCCTGCCGCCAGGCATCGTGCAGCACGATCGCCCACAGGGCGGTGGCATCCACGGTGCCGTAGTAGACCGGGGGCAGCACCATGCCGGAGGTCTTGTCGACATACGGCGCCCGGCGCACCTCGTGCAAGATCTTGCCCGGTTCCTCGGCAGTGACGGGGTCGTTGGTGTGCCCCTGCCGACGAGCCAAGGTGCGCAGGGTCCCGCCAGCCAGGGCCAGGTCGAAGGGCAGCATCAGGCGTGCGGCCCACAGCGAGTCCCGGCCGAAAAGCGTGAGATACCAAGGAGTTCCGGCGCCGGCAAAGACGTCAGAGGGCGCGAGCGGGTCGGTCAGCAGGAGGGCTTGGAGGTCGCGGAGCGAGGTGGACACCAGGGCCCCGATCCGCCGGTCCACAGCGAGCGCCTCGATGCCCGACCAATCGACCAGCCCGGTCCCGGCATCGGCATCGAAGGCCGAAGCGGATACCCGGCGGGCGTCGATCTCGACGACGAGATCGACGGGCACGCTCGTCGAGAGTTCCACCGGCCAGGTCAGGCGCGCGAGTCCGTCGGCCCCGACGGCGACTTCGGCAACCGGCACGGTGCGCACGGTGGTCTCGTGCCGGTCGTCGATCCACCGCAGGGCGGGACCCTCGATCGAGATCGGCAGGACAGGGCCTTGCGGATGCCCACCCTTGACGACCGCCAACTCCGCGCCGGTCCCGCCGAGCGTGATCTCGACATCGACCAGCACTGGGTCGGCCGCCCGAGAGATCAGCCGGATCCGTTCGCGCATTCCGCCGCCGACCACCTCGCGCCGCCTGTGCACCTCAACCGTCGGGTCGGGCCCACTATCGCCGAGATTCCGCGCGCACGACCAGATCGCGGCGACTGCCCCGGTCGCTCCGCTCTGGATGACAGCGGGCTCCTCCCCCGCCAACCGCAGGCGCAGCTCGGAGAGCACGAGGCGGTCGTCGACGAGCAGCCCGGTGCCCGTGGCACCCATCGACCCATCGGCCACCGACAGCGCCGTGGCGTTGCCGCAGACGGCAATGGTGCGATCGTGCAACCACGGCTGACGGCCGCTGATCTTGGTCACGGGCGGCTCTCACTTTCTCTCGGTCGAGACATGGTGCTTGACAGAACCCCGGTGCAGGGTCCACAGTTCAAATCTGATCGTTCAAAGTGAGCCACGTGATCGTGGTTGGCGAGATAAGCGATCTGCGCACACCTTGGCCCATTCCCGGGCCGCACGTCAACGCCGACGCCGAGGAGGGATCCCGTGCACGTCATGCCAGGCAGGATCACCATCCGCGAGGTCGCCGACGCCGCTGGCGTCTCCCGCCAGACGGTGAGCAACTCCCTCATCCACCCCGAGCGCGTCAAAGCTCCCACCCTTGAGCGGGTCCGCCGCGTCATCGACGAGTTGGGCTATCGCCCGTCCAACGCTGCCCAGACGCTGCGGTCGCAACGCACCGGGGCCGTCGGCTTCGAACTCAACGCGACCGGGGCAGGCCATCGCAACGCCGTCGCCTTCCCCTTCGTGCTGGCCCTGAGTGTCCACGCCGCGGCGCACGGCAGCCACATGGTCACCTTCGGCACCCACGACGCGCGACCGCTCCTCGCCGGCTACCAGGACATGGTTCGCGGTCAACTCGTCGACGCCTTCATCCTCGCCGACACCCACCCAGGCGACCCGCGTCCCCAATGGCTGGACGACCATCGCGTGCCGTATGCCGCTTTCGGTCGCCTTTGGGGGCGCCCCGACATCACCTCCTGGGCCGACGTGGACGGGCATGACGGCGTCGGCCAGGCCGTTCGCCACCTGGTGGACGCTGGCTACGACCGCATCGGCTTCTTCGGGTGGCCGTCGGGCTCCGCGGTGGGCGACGACCGCCGCGCCGGGTGGGCGGACGCACTCGACGCCGCTGGCATGCGGCCGGGCCCGGAGGGCGTGTCGAGCCAACGACTGCAGCCCGCGCTGGAGGCCGGGCGCGCACTGCTGGACCGGATCGGCAAGGGAAGCGCCATCGTCTGCGCGTCCGACCTCTTGGCGCTCGGGCTCGAGCGCGCCGCGAGCGAGCGAGGCTGGCGTATCGGCCCGGATATCGGCATTGTCGGCTTCGACGATTCGGCCCTGGCAGAACTCGCCGGCATCTCCTCGGTCGCGCAACCCCTCGACGCCGTGGCCGATCATCTCCTCGGTGTCGTCCATGAGCGGCTCGCCGGCGGCCGCGCCCCGGACACCGGCGCGCTATTCCAACCCCGGCTGGTCGCCCGCGCCAGCTCATCCCGCGACCCGCACGCCCCTTGACGTCCGCCGCATCGGGAGATCTCCCAGCGACCGTCTTTGAACGATCAAACCCTGTCCCCCACCACCCCCACCACAGAAGGAACATCATGAATCGCACCGCCCGCCGCGGCACCACCTTGGCCATCGCCGCAATCGGTTCGCTGACCCTCGCTGCCTGCGGAGGTGGCGGCGGCTTCGAAACCAGCTCCAGCGCCACCGGCGGAGCGTCCTCCTCCGGAACCGCGTCCAGCGGCGAGACCTCAAGCGCCAGCGTCCCCACCGGGGCGGCACTGAAGATGCTCATCGCCTCCTCTGGCGATGCCGAGACCGCTGCGGTCAAGGCCGCCACCGATGCCTGGGGCAAGAAGACGGGCAACACCGTCGAGGTCACCGTCGCCTCGGACATGGACCAGGAACTGGCCCAGGGCTTCGCCGGCGGTAACCCGGCCGACATCATGTACATGGATGCCGGCAAATTCGCGACCTTCGCCAAGCAGGGTTCGCTTGAGCCCTACGCCGACAAGATCGCCGACAACGACAAGTTCTACGAGTCGCTGCGCACCACCTTCACCTACGACGGCAAGCAGTACTGCGTGCCCAAGGACTTCTCCTCGCTCGCGCTGGAGATCAACACCGAGATGTGGAAGAAGGCCGGCCTGACCGATGCCGACATCCCCACTACCTGGGACCAGCTGGTCGCCGTCTCCAAGAAGCTGACGACCGACAAGGTTGCGGGTCTCGGCATCGGCGTCGGCATCGACCGCCTCGGCGCCTTCGTCGTCCAGAACGGCGGCTGGTGGCTCAACGCCGACAACACCGCGGGCGCCGCTGCCGACGCCAAGGTCACCGACGCCCTGAAGTTCGTCCAGGACAACGTCAAGGCCGGCAACTTCAAGATGTCGAACGACCTGGGCGTCGGTTGGGGCGGCGAGGCCTTCGGCAAGCAGCTCGCGGCCATGACCATCGAAGGCAACTGGATCAAGGGCGCGATGAAGAACGACTATCCGAAGGTCGGCTACAAGGTCGTCGAGATGCCCGCGGGAGCACAGAAGGGCACCTTGATGTTCACCCAGTGCTGGGCCCTGGCGACCGACTCCAAGAACAAGGACGCCGCGATCGACCTGATCAGTTCCTTGACGACGGTCGAGTCGCAGATGGCCTTTGCCGACGCCTTCGGCGTCATGCCGAGCCGCACCGACGCCGCGGACGCCTACAAGGCCAAGTTCCCCGAGGACGCCGCCTTCGTCGCCGGTGGTGAGTACGGCCACGGACCGATCAATGTCCCGGGCCTGACCGACGTCGTCGGCGAGCTCAACAGCCAGCTGGAGAAGATGGCCACCGCCGACATCGCCGGCGCCACCAAGTCCTTCGACGACAACGCAGCCTCCGCCATCGGCGGCTGATCCCTCTTGCGCACAACACCTTTCGCGGTCGGGCCGGGCTCTTCCACCGGCCCGACGGCGAACTGCACCTTTTGTTAGGAGGTCGTATGGCACGCACCAAGTCCGGTGACCCGATGCGTCAACCGGTGGCCGGTTGGCTCTTCGTCACCCCGATGATCCTGATCCTGGGTCTCTTCCTCGTCATCCCGATCGTCATGGCCCTGTGGGTCTCGGTCAGCAACTGGACCGGGCGAGGATCGCCGTTCGGCGGCACCACCGAGTTCGTCGGCCTGAAGAACTACAGCGACCTCCTCACCAAGCAAGGCCTGGCCCGCCAGGACTTCATGACCTCGCTGCGTAATACCTTCTACTACGTCTTGGGCGTGGTCCCGCTGCAGACCGCCATCGCGCTCCTGCTCGCGGTCCTGGTCAATCAGAAGTGGCTCAAGGGCCGCACCTTCTTCCGCACCGCCTTCTACTTCCCGTCGGTCGTCTCCTCAGTGGCGATCTCGTTGGTCTTCCTCTACCTCTTCGCCGGCACCGGTGCGATCAATGGCGTGCTGGCCTGGTTTGGCATCCACGGACCGAACTGGTTCGCCGACCCCCGCGGACTGATTCACCTCGCCGGTGACGGACTCGGGGTGTGGAATATCGACTCGCCACCCGCGGCACTGGCGGACACGAAGGTCATGAACCTCTCGCTCTGGGAATGGATCAAGGGGCCGAGCGTGGCACTCTCCGCCATCATGTTCCAGGTCATCTGGACCACGGCCGGCACCTTCATGCTGATGTTCCTCGCGGCCCTCCAAGACCTGCCGACCGAAGTCGAGGAGGCGGCCATGGTGGACGGCGCCAATGCCCGTCAGCGTTTCTGGAATGTCACGATCCCGCACCTGCGTCCCACGATCTTGTTGGTGGTCACGCTCGGCGTGATCGGCACCTGGCAGGTCTTCGACCAGATGTACATCATGGGTCAGGGCAAGCCCGCCAAGACAACGCTGACGCCCGCCTTCTTGTCCTATCAGGCCGCCTTCACCAACCAGAAGTGGGGCCAAGGCGCCGCGATGGCGTTCCTGCTCTTCCTGCTGATCTTCCTGATGACGCAGGCGCAGCGTTGGTTGTTGCGCGACAAGGACGAGGCGGCCACAAAGAAGGCCCAGCGTGCGGCACGGCGCGCGGCGAAGAAGGAGGTGACCGCATGAGTGACTCTCTCGGCGCCCAGGACGCCAGGATTACAGCGGCAGAGGGATCGGCGCTGACCAAGGTGGAGACGACGGGGGCGCCCACGAGCGACGGCCAGCTTCTCGGTCGCTCGAGCGGCACCAAGAAGGCGCTCTTCTACACCCTGCTCGTGATGTTCGCGTTGATGTACATCTTCCCGTTCATCATCCAGTTGGTCACCTCGTTCAAGACGCAGTCGGACGCCACGGACAACCCGCTGAGCCTGATCCCCCACCCGGTCACGACCGACGCGATCTCCCGCCTCGCGGACACGAAGTTCCCCTTGTGGTTCTTCAACTCCTTCTGGGTGGCGATCATCGTCACCCTCGGGCGGGTCTTCTTCAACTCCCTCGCCGGGTATGCCCTGGCACGCCTGAAGTTCAAGGGCCGCGACGCCCTGTTCACCGCCGTCCTCGCGGTCATGGCCGTGCCCGGCATCGTCCTGCTGCTGCCGAAGTTCCTCGCGCTGAAGTACTACGGCATCTACAACACCCCGACGGCGCTCTTCTTGCCGCTCGTGTGTGACGCCGCCGGGGTCTTCATCATGAAGCAGTTCTTCGAGTCGATCCCCCCGTCGGTGGAGGAGGCGGCCCGCATCGATGGCGCCGGCACCTTCCGGACCTTCTGGTCGATCGTGCTGCCGATGGCGAAGCCGGCCCTCATCACGTTGACGATCCTCTCCTTCCAGGGCTCGTGGAACGAACTGGGGCACTTCATCATCGCCACCAACAAGGACAGCCTCTACACGCTGACACGCGGGATCGCCGGCTTTACCACCGGCGGCCTCGGGTCGGGCACGCAGTACCCCATCAAGATGGCGGCGGCCTTGATCATGACCGTCCCGACCGCGCTGGTCTTCATCCTCTTCCAGCGCTTCTTCACCCAGGGCGCCAACGCCGGCGCCGACAAGGGCTGATGCTGCCCCGTCCTCGCCGGGGAGACTAGGCGGGGAAGACAACGGAATGTTCGGGCCGGCCCACTCCGGTCCGAGGCCAGACGGCCGCCGAACCGAACCGGTTCGGCGGCCGTTCCTTGTCACGGCCGCTAGCGGACGCTCCTTTGGTCACAGCCGTCAACGCACCGGGAGGCGTTTGACGCCGCGCTGGAAGTTGCTGCGCAGATAGGCCGGTTCACCAGCCAGCTCCAGCCACGCCGTCCGCGCGAGAAGAACCTCCAGCAGGGTCGCCATCTGCACGCGGGCGAGATCTGCCCCGAGGCAGGAGTGCGGGCCGTGGCCGAAGGCGAGATGCGGGCGGGCGGGTGAGCCGGCGGCATACCGGCGGATCTCGAAGCGGTCCGGATCGGGGAAGACGCTCTCGTCGCGATTGGCGGAATTGAAGGAGACACCAACCGTCTCGCCGGCCCGAATCCGTTGCCCCGCAATGGACACACCTCGGTGGTCGCCGTGCGCCGGAAAGTCATCACCGGCGTCCACCAGCGGAGCATCTCCTCGACCGTGCTGGCTATCAGCGACGGGTCCGCGCGCAGCGCTCGCTGCGGCTGCGGGTCGGCTAGCAGCGCCACCATCCCGCCTGGTATGCCGTTGCGCACCTTCTCGTTGCCGGCCACCGCGAAGAGCCAGAAGAGGTTCTCGAACTCCTCGAGGCTGACCTCTCCCTCGTCGTCAGCGCAGGCGCGCATGAGCAGGGACATGACATCGTCACCGGGGTCGGCGCGCTTCGCTGCGGCGAGCAGGTGGGCGTAGTAGTAGAGGTCGGGCATGCCAGCACGCGAGCGCGGGTCCGGCATCCCCGCCGCCGGGCGCTGGCCGCAGGGCGACGGCTTCGCGTGCCATCGCGGACGCGCATACGGCACGCCACTGGTGTAGGTGCCGGGGTCGTGCAGGAGGGCGGTATCGGCCGCCGTCACCCGAGGAAGGCGTTGATCTTCGTGGCGAGCGCGACCGGGGTCTCGAACATCGGATAGTGGCCGGCGTTCGGCATGACCTCGACCGAGCAATTGGGGAAGTAGGGCTTCCACGTCTGGTTCACCGTGGCCTCGCCCAAGGCTGGGTCGTGCTCGCCGGGGATGACGAGGACCGGCAGATCCTTGCCCTCGACTTCGGCGAGGAAGTCGGGGCTGGTCCAGGCGACAACGGCACCACGGAAACCGTCAACGGTCGAGTGGACAAGTGACCAATCGACGATCGCATTGACGAACTGCGGGGTGAGCCGATTGCCGGTCGTGAAATCGACAATCCCGTAGCGCTTCTCGCGAACGTCCGGGGCGCCGAAGAAGAGGTCGTGCCCGGCCTCATCGAGCGGGACCGGCTGCGCGCCCACCGGGGTGATGGCCACGAGCCGCTCGACCCGATCGGGTGCCTTGGCAAGGACGCGCAATACCTCGGCGCCGCCCATCGAGTGCCCGACGAGGGAGAAGGTGTCGGCGCCAAGTTCATCGGCGAGGGCGAGGACATCGTCGGCGACTTCGTCGAGGGTGAACTCTCCGGCCTCTGCCATCCGAGCGCCATACCCGCGGTTGTCGGTGAAGACCCACGTCGCGGCCTCGGGGTCGAGGTAATCGGGGAAACTTCCCCACCCGTCGGCGGAGCCGAACCAGCCGTGGAGGAGGAAGACCGTCTTGGGGCCGTGGCCGATGGTGCGGTGCGGGATGGACATGGATGCTCCTTCGACGTCGATGTCTCCTGGTGAATCTAGACCCGACCGATTCTCGGCTCTGACCGGGCATGGCCCACGGGCGTTGAGGATCGTGCCGAGAAAGGGCGTCCTTCGAATATCGGACAAGGAAATCGTGGGCGATTGGCGGATACTGGCTGGGATTGCCACTAGCATCCTGTGTCAAAGGGCCGACGCGTGGCCACGGGTGGGAAGGGATCAGACGCAGTGGAAGAGAACCAGGGGTTGGACCGACTCGGCGCACGGTGGCCAAGGGAGTGGCGTGGAGCGCACCGGCCGTAGCGGTCGTGGCCACGGCGCCGGCGTATGCCGCATCGGGACCTTCCCCCGTCATCACTTTCATCAAGGGGTGCAAGGCTCCAGGCAACTCGTGTCACTCGCCTTACACCAAGTCGTATGTGTTGTCCTTGAGCATCAAGAACCCCGACACGGTTCATGACATTTACATCTGCACGGCGACGATGACCACCAACCTCGCTGCTCAAACGCCGCCCATCGTGTTCACGTGGCGTCCCCCCACGACCGGGTGCATCAAAATCCCCAAGAACTCGACGACGCCCATCGCCCTCGAGTTCACCAACAGCGCCAACAGCCAGAACCTGACTTTCGACTTCACCCTGACGGTCACGTGGCGGCACACGTGCCCGTGTTCGAACGACACGCACGGTACACATCCCCCGGTCGTCGTCAAGGGTCACGTCGTGTCCACCGGACCGCAAGACTGTCCTTGCCCCACCGCCGGCTCGACACGGGTGGCCTGACAGGCAGGCCGCTAACGGTGCCGACGACTCAGGTCGTCGGCACCGTTGTCTGTTGCCGAGGAATCAGCCCCTTGTCCGCGAGGTCGACCAGCACGACCCCAACCATGTCCCGCGCCTCGGACACCGGGACACCCACCTGCTGAGCTACCACGGCAGGGATGTCGGCGTCGCGAGCTAAGGCGAGCTGCCAGATCAGAGCACTGAGACTCGAAAGCGCATACGGGGATCCATCGGGGAGGGCGAGGACGTAGAACGTGGGCTCGGACCCGTCCGCACCGGGGTGGTCGACCCAGGCCCAGCGCTGCCGGCGGGCGGTCATTTGTGTGCCCGGGCCGCGACGGCGCGCCGTGCCGCGTCCAGTTCGTTGTGGACGCGCACCCGGAGAGCACCCACATAATCCGCGGCGCTCGGACGATGGCCCAGGGAGCCCCGGAGACGGCCCAGCCGGGGCCCGATGAGCCGAAGTCCGACCCGAGCGCGCTCCCGAGCGGTCGGCTGCGCGCTGACCCAGGCCCACCACAACCGCGGTCGAGTGGCTTGCCGGGTGGCAAGCGCCTGCCACAGGCGATAGTCGCGCCGGTGCCGGAATCGCGCCAGCGCCCCGGTGCCGGCCGCCAGCGCAACTTCTGCGCCGAGCACCTCTGCACAGGCGCTGATGCGTGCTCGCTCGTCCGGGGTGGCCTCAGTCCACGCGCGACGGATGTCCTCGCTGAGCAGGTCGCCGCTGCGCACGGCATGGAGGATCAGGATCAGTCGATGAGCGTCGCGGCTCGGAGCGGAGCACGCCACCCCGGCGATCGTGATCGGCATTCGGTCTTCCCACAGAGAGGCAAAGGCGGCACCGGCCGTGACGCCGAATCCAGGAAAGGACCGGTGCAGGTCGACCGGAGCCAAGTGCGCGTGGACCAGCGTCGAGGCGTGCCCGAAGTTCGAGCCATCTTCAAAGCGGTAGCGCACAGACCATCCATGCGATCGCATTGCCCGGATCAGTCGATTCACCTGAGTCGGCCGCACAAGCACGTCGGCGTCGAAGCTGTCCCGGCGGCCCGCCGCCTCGCCTAGGCTCGGCTTGTGGACCAGGAGCACGGTGTCGAGGGCCGGGCCCTTGATGTGCAGCACGTCGATGCCTTCGGCGTCCGCGATCGCCTGCACCGCCGCGTGGGCGAACTGCACCCCTACGGCAACGGGCATGACGATGCTCACGACGTGAGCCTATGCGGGTGCACGGTGTGAGCCGCCTCCGCCGCGTTCGCTCGGCCCGCGCACTTCCGTTGCTCGGTGCCGTCCTCGTGTGGTGGACGTGGACGTGTGCCCTCCATCCGGGCCCGGAGGGCTTTCCTGGTGTGCTCCTCAGCCCGTATGCCGTGGCCCCCCTCGCGCTCCTCGTCGGCCTGCTCGTCGGGCGCCGGATGGCCGATCGTCGAGCACTGAGCTGCTGGGTGGGTCCGGCGCTGTGCGTCGTGCTCTATCTCGGCGTCTGCTGGAGTGTCGAACCCGCCAAGGCTCCGCTTAGCTATGCGAACGCGAACGCCGCCCTCGCCGTGCAGGTCCTCGCCTTGTGCGCGATCTGCGGGTCCCGCTCGACCTGGGCGGGCCGCTGGGTGCCCACCGCAGCGGCTCTCGGGTGCGTGGCCGTCGCGATCGCCAACGACTCGCGACTCGGCTCCGTGGTGGCAGTGGGGGTGCTGACCTGCGCGCTGCTGGCGTTGTTTCGCCCTCCTCGGCGGCGCTGGCCGATCGTGGTGGCCGCGCTGGCATCGGTGGCGGGAGCGGCATACGGGCTGTGGTGGTTGGTCACCCTGGCGCTCCGGCCGAGTTGGTCGCGTCTGATCGCCGATCCCATCCGGTGGCGGTTGTGGCACGACGCGCTCGCTCTCTGGGACCGCAACCCGCGGCTGGGCAGCGGGCCGGGGTCCTTTGCGCGCTTCAGCCCGCTGGCGGCGGACCCAGACACATCCTCGGCCCATTCGCTGTTGATGCAGGTGGGCGCGGAGACTGGCTGGGTTGGCCTCGCCCTGCTGTCGGCGATCTGGCTGGGTGGGCTCGTCCTGGCTGCCTCGGGCCCCGCCCGCGTCGCGATGCCTGCGGTGGCTGCGTGGGCGGCCCTGGCCGGGCACGCGCTGTTTGATCATCTTGTCGACTTCCCACCGGTGATGATGGCCGCTGGCATGGTGCTCGGTTGCGCAGCCTGGACATCGCGCCGCTCTCATCCCGACAGTCCGGCCGACTTGCCCAACCGCACCAGGCGGGCGTAGGCGCGCTCGGGCGACAGGTCGCCGGTGAGCTTGCGCGCAACGAATGAGTCCGGATCGGTTCGCCGGACCGGTATGCGGCGCAACCGCATGCGATCGGCTTCGCCCGCTGGATCGTCGGTGGCCTGGAGAAGGGCATCTTCGGCGGGGCGGCCCGCTTCGGCCGCGAGCGCCTGGACATCTCCGGTATGCGCTGCGCCCAGTGTGGTCACCTGGAGTTCTTCGCCAACTGACGTCGAGTGGCCGGTTCAGCCCCGTCGAGAGGCCGGTGTCGCGAAGCGACCTGGCCACTCGACGGGGCTGAACCGGCCACTCGACGGGTTTGGGTTTGGGCGTCAGCCGACGAGGGAGCGCAGGACGAACTGCAGGATGCCGCCGTTGCGGTAGTAGTCGGCCTCGCCGGGGGTGTCGATCCGCACGACCGCATCGAACTCGGCGCTCGAGCCGTCCTCGCGGGTGGCGACGACCTGGACCGTCTTGGGGGTGCGGCCCTCGTTGAGTTCGGTCACGCCGGTGATGGCGAAGGTCTCGCGGCCCGACAGGCCCAGGGACTCGGCGTTCTGGCCCTTCGGATACTGCAGCGGGAGCACGCCCATACCGATCAGGTTGGAGCGGTGGATGCGCTCATACGACTCGGCGATGACCGCCTTGACCCCAAGCAGCGCCGTGCCCTTGGCCGCCCAGTCGCGCGAGGAGCCGGAGCCATATTCCTTCCCGGCCAGGACAACCAGCGGCACACCAGCAGCCTGGTAGGCCGCCGACGCGTCGTAGATCGACGTCTGCGGGGCGTCCGCCTCGAGGAAGTTGCGGGTGAACCCGCCCTCGACGTCGTCGAGCAACTGGTTGCGCAGCCGGATGTTGGCGAAGGTGCCGCGGATCATCACCTCGTGGTTGCCGCGCCGCGAGCCATAGGAGTTGAAGTCCTTGCGCGCGATGCCATGCTCGGTCAGATAGACCCCCGCGGGTGAGTCGGCCTTGATCGAGCCGGCCGGGCTGATGTGGTCGGTCGTCACCGAATCGCCGAGCTTGGCCAGCACCCGGGCACCGTTGATGTCGGTCACCGGGGTGAGATCCATCGTCATACCGTCGAAATAGGTCGGCTTGCGCACATAGGTGGACTCGGTGTCCCACGCGAAGGTGTTGCCCTCGGGCGTGGGCAGCGACTGCCAGCGCTCGTCGCCGGCGAAGACGTCGGCGTAGTCCTTCTCGAACAGATCCCGCGAGAGCGAGGCTCCGATCGTGGCGTCGACGTCCTCCGGCGCGGGCCAGATGTCCTTGAGGAAGACGTCATTGCCGGCCTCGTCCTGGCCGAGCGGCTCGAGGTCGAAGTCGAAGTTCATCGTCCCGGCCAGCGCATAGGCGATAACCAAGGGCGGCGACGCGAGATAGTTCATCTTCACATCGGGGTTGATCCGGCCCTCGAAGTTGCGGTTGCCCGACAGCACCGCGGTGACGGCGAGGTCGGCTGACTGAACGGCCGCCGACACTTCCTCCGCCAGCGGGCCGGAGTTGCCGATACAGGTGGCGCAGCCATACCCGACGAGATTGAAGCCGAGCTTGTCCAGGTAGGGCCACAGACCCGCTGCCTCGTAATAGCCGGTGACGACCTTCGAGCCCGGGGCCATCGAGGTCTTGACCCAGGGCTTGACGTTCAGGCCCTTCTCGACCGCGTTCTTGGCGAGCATCGCCGCCGCCATCATCACCGACGGGTTGGAGGTGTTGGTGCACGACGTGATCGAGGCGATCACGACCGCCCCGTCTTTGAGGACGTATGCCGAGGTGTCGCCGCTGCCGGTGTCGGCACCTGCCGCTTGCACCGGGACCGATCGCAGGTCACCGTCGACGCCGTAGTTCTTGACGTCGAGCCCGAACTGGGGCTTGGCGTCGGTCAGGACGATGCGATCCTGTGGGCGCTTCGGGCCGGCGATCGAGGGCACGACGGTGGACAGGTCGAGTTCGAGCTTCTCGGAGAAGCGCGGCTCGGCATCTGGGTCGAGCCACATGCCCTGCTCCTTGGCATAGGCCTCGACGAGCGCGACGGCCTCGTCGGAGCGCCCGGTCAGGTGCAGGTAGTCGAGCGTGATCTGGTCGATCGGGAAGATCGCGCAGGTCGAGCCAAACTCCGGGCTCATATTGCCGATCGTGGCCCGGTTGGCCAGCGGCAGCGCGGCGACGCCGGCGCCGTAGAACTCGACGAACTTGCCGACGACCCCGTGCTTGCGCAGCAGGTCGGTGATGGTGAGCACCACATCGGTGGCGGTCACACCGGCGCGCATCTGGCCGGTCAGCTTGAAGCCGACAACCCGCGGGATGAGCATCGAGACTGGCTGGCCGAGCATGGCCGCCTCGGCCTCGATGCCGCCGACGCCCCAGCCGAGGACGCCCAAGCCGTTGACCATGGTGGTGTGGCTGTCGGTGCCGACGCACGTGTCGGGATACGCAACGCCGTCACGCACCATCGTGACGCGGGCGAGGCGCTCGATGTTGACCTGGTGGACGATGCCGGTGCCCGGCGGGACGACTTTGAAGTCGTCGAAGGCGGTCTGGCCCCACCGCAGGAACTGGTAGCGCTCCTTGTTGCGGCCGTATTCGAACTCGACATTGCGCTCGAAGGCGTCGGCGCGGCCGAAGACGTCGATCTGGACGGAGTGGTCGATGACCAGCTCGGCCGGGGCCAGCGGGTTGATCTTCTCCGGGTCGCCGCCGAGGTCGGCGACGGCCTCCCGCATGGTGGCGAGGTCGACGACGCACGGGACGCCGGTGAAGTCCTGCATGATGACGCGGGCGGGGGTGAACTGGATCTCGGTGTCCGGCTCGGCGTTCTCGTCCCAGCCGCCGAGCGCGCGAATGTGGTCGGCGGTGATATTCGCGCCGTCCTCGGTGCGCAGCAGGTTCTCCAGCAGAACCTTCAGGCTGTAGGGCAGCGACTCGTGGCCCTCGACCGAGGCGATCCGATAGATCTCGTAGGAGTTGTCACCGACCTGCAGTTGCCCCTGGGCTCCGAAACTGTTCGTGCTGGCCACCATTGGCTCCTTCGCTTCGACGGATTTATCTTGATATCAAGATATCTCAGACCTGCTGGTCTGTCGATCCTCCCACTTCGCCCGTGGGCACGGGACGGAAGGTCGCGATGCACTCGACGTGATGCGTCATCGGGAAGGCGTCGTATGCCGTGAGCCCGGTCAGCGCGTAGCCCGCCTTTCCGAAAGCCGCGGTATCGCGCGCCAGTGCCGCCGGGTCACACGCAACATAGGCAACCGCCCGCGGCCGCAGCGCGGCGATCGCGCGAACCACCTGTGCGCCGGCTCCCGTGCGGGGCGGGTCGAGAACGACGAGATCGGCCGTATGCGGCACCAACGGCGAGCGCCGCGGCTTGCGATTGCGCGTGGCCCGGTTGGCCGCCGGACCACGCCGGCCCGGGCGGGCGACACCGAAGAGGTCGTCGACGCGGCCCGGCACGACGAGGGCCTGGGGCCACGATGCGAGGTTGTCCACCGCGAAAGTTGTTGCCAATCGGTCGGATTCGAGAGCCAGCACCTGGCCTTCCGGGCCGACGGCATCGGCGAGGGCCGCAGCGAACAGGCCCACGCCGGCATACAGGTCGAGGGCGCGCTCGCCGGGTTGCGGGTCGAGCTCGGCCAGGACCCGGGCCACAAAGGTCGCCGCGGCGCGCGGGTGGACCTGCCAGAAGCCGCGCGCCGCGAGAGCGAACTCGTGGCTGAAGGCGCGCGCCTGATCGGCCTGCGTGACCCATTCGGTCGTGACGCGCTCACGGACAACGGTCTCGCCCGGAGCCGCTTCGGCGGCCATCGCCTCAGCGCCCCCCGCCGCCGCCTCAGCCGCCGCCACCGTCGCAGCCGCGGGCACGGCCGCGCTCCTCGCGTCGCCCCGCTCCCAGGCCGGCACTGGCGTGACCACGGGCTCGCCGGTCGACGGCGCGGTGACCTCGACGCTCGGGCAACTCGGCCACAACTGATCGAGCACACCGGTCTCGACCACACCGGGCGCGGCGATGAGGCAGTCCGTCACACGGACCACATCGTGCGAGCGATGGGGGTGCAGGCCGGCCCGGCCGTCGCGGCCGACGGCGAACTCGACCCGGGTGCGCCAGCCGAGCCCGGGCTCGGCTTCGCCGAGTTCCTGGACCTCGACGTCCACCTCCAGGCCCGCGAGGCGCGCGAACTGCTCGCGCACGACGGCGCTCAACAGGTCGCGTTGAGCAGCGAGCGTGAGGTGCTGGAAGTCGCAGCCGCCGCACACGCCGGCATACCGGCAGGGTGGCGTGACCCGGCCGGGCGAGGGGCGCTCGATCGCGACGGCATCGGCATACAGGAATCGGCCGCCCGGGCCGGTGCCCGTGATGCGCGCGACCACGCGCTCCCCCGGCGCCGCATGCCGCACGAACAGCACCCGGCCCGCATGGCGGGCGACGAAATGCCCGCCATGTGCCACCGCCTCGATGTCGACGGCGACCTCGTCGCCGATCTCGAGATCCTGGTCCGGCACCGGCTACTGCCCCATGCGCACAGAGCCCGGCGCGCTCGAGACATCGGCTTCCATGCGGGCCTCCTGGCCCTCGGAGCTGCGCAACTGCCACGGGACCGACGCCACCAGCACGCCCGGCGTGAAGTGCAGACGGGCGCGCAGGCGTAGGGCGCTCTGATTGTGCAGGATCTGCTCGTACCAGTGGCCGACGACATACTCCGGGATGTAGACCACGACGATCTCGCGTGGGCTCTCGCGCCGGATGCCCTTCACATAGTCGACGATCGGGTTGACGATCTCGCGGTAGGGCGAGTCCAGCGCCTTCAAGGGCACCGGTATGCCGCGCGCCTCCCACTCCTCCTGGAGGGCCCGGGTCTCGGCCGGATCGACATTGACGGTGATCGCCTCGAGCGTGTGCGGGCGGCTGGCGCGGGCATACGCGACGGCGCGCAGCGTGGGCCGGTGCAGCCGGGAGACCAGGACGAGCGCGTGCACGCGCGAGGGCAACATCTGATCGGACTGCGAGACGATGTCGAGTTCCTTCGAGACCGCGTCGTAGTGCCGGCGGATCGCCATCATCATCAGGAAGAGCACGGCCATCGCGGCGATGGCATAGCCGGCCCCGTGGATGAACTTGGTGGCCAGGACCACGAGCAGGACGGTCCCCGACATCACCGCACCCACGAAGTTGATGACCCGGCTGCGCTGCATGTGGGCGCGCTGGCGCGGGTCAGAGGCGAGCCGCAGATGACGATTCCAGTGCCGGATCATGCCGATCTGGCTGGTGGTGAACGAGACGAAGACGCCGACGATATAGAGCTGGATGAGCTTGGTGACATCGGCGTCGAAGATGAGGATCAGGACCGCCGCGACACCGGCGAGGATGATGATGCCGTTCGAGAAGGCGAGGCGGTCGCCGCGGGCATGCAGTTGCCGCGGCAGGTAGCCGTCGCGCGCCAGGATCGAGCCGAGCACCGGGAAGCCGTTGAAGGCGGTGTTCGCGGCGAGGATCAAGATGATCCCGGTGACGACCGAGATGTAGACCACGCCGAGGTGGAAGTGGTCGAAGACGGCGTTCGCGACCTGTCCCATGATCGTGTCCTGGACGTATGACGCCCCCACCGGGACGCCGTCCTTGAGCAACTGCTCCGCCGGGTCCTCGGCATATTTGATGCCCGTCAAGCGGGCCAGGCTGATCATCGAGAAAAGCATGCCGATGGCGATGCAGCCCATCAGCAGCAGCGTGGTCGCCGCGTTGCGGGACTTGGGCTTCTGGAAGGCCGGCACGCCATTAGAGATCGCCTCGACCCCGGTGAGCGCGGCACAGCCGGAGGAGAAGGCGCGCAGGAGGAGGAAGGCCATGGCCAGGCTCCCGAGGGCTTCGTAGCCGGGCTCGGGGACGAGGTCGTATTGGGCGCTCGCGGCGAGCGGGAGGCTGCCGGTGAAGTGCCGGTAGCCGCCATACAGGCCCATGCCGATGACGCCGACCATGAAGGCATAGGTGGGGATCGCGAAGGCGTTGCCGGACTCGCGAACGCCGCGCAGATTCATCGCGGTCAGCAAGACCACGAGGATGACCGCCCAGGTGGCCTCGTGACCGCGGACGAAGGTCAACGCGGTTGCCGCGTTCTGGATGCCGGAGGAGATGGAGACGGCGACCGTCAGGACGTAGTCGACCAACAGCGCGGACGCCACCGTCAGGCCGGCCTTGGGGCCGATATTGACGGTGGCGACCTCATAGTCGCCGCCGCCTGAGGGGTAGGCGTGGACGTTCTGCCGGTAGGAGGCGACGACCACGGCCATCACGAAGATGACGCCGAGGGCGATCTGCCAGGAGTGGGTGAGTGCGAAGGTGCCCCCAGCCAGGCCCAGGGTCAAGAAGATCTCGTCCGGGGCATAGGCGACGGAGGAGAGCGCATCGCTGGCGAAGATCGGCAGGGCGATGCGCTTGGGCAGCAAGGTCTCGTGCAATTTGTCGCTGCGCATCTGTTGACCCAACAGAATGCGTTTGAGGACCCGGCCGACCGCCACGGCGGATCACTCTATCCCCGGGTGCGACCGGTGCAGACGCGCGTCCGGGCAGCGTGGCCACAGTGTTAGCGTCGGTCCGTGCACTTCGTCATCATGGGATGCGGCCGGGTGGGCGCCTCCCTCGCGCGGGCGCTGGAACGCCGTGGTCACGATGTCGCCGTGATCGACCAGTTCGAGGCCGCCTTCACCCGCCTCGGCCCCACCTTCGAGGGGCGCACGGTCGCCGGCGTCGGATTCGACCGTGACACGCTGACCGAGGCCGGGATCGACCGGGCGTATGCCTTCGCCGCCGTCTCCAGCGGTGACAACTCCAATATCCTCGCGGCTCGGGTGGCCCGGGAGACCTTCGGGGTCGAGCACGTCGTCGCGCGGATCTATGACCCGGGGCGCGCCGAGATCTACCAGCGGCTCGGCATCCCCACGGTGGCCACCGTGAAGTGGACCTCGGATCAGATGCTGCGCCGCCTGCTGCCGCAGGGCCATCTGCCGGAGTTGACCGACCCGTCCGGACGCATCGTGATCGCCGAGGTCGCGACCGACCCGGCCTGGGTCGGCTCGTCGCTGCGGCGCATCGAGGACGAGACACGGTCCCGCGTCGCCTATTTCACCCGGCTCGGCGAGGGTCACCTGCCCGGCCCGGAGACAATCCTGCAGGAGGGCGACCTGATCCACCTGGCGATCAACCGCGACCAGTTGGAGGACGTGGAACGCACGCTCGCTGACCCGCCCGCGGTCGCGGACTGAGAGGGATCCGAGAATGCGTGTCGTCATCGCCGGCGCCGGCAGCGTGGGTCGCTCCATCGCCCAGGAACTGCTCTACAACAACCATCAGGTGCTCCTCATCGACAAGGGCGCCGACGAGGCATCGATCCGGCGGGTGCCGGAGGCGAACTGGCTGGCCGCCGACGCGTGCGAGATCGACGCGCTGAACGAGGCCGGGCTGGCCGACTGTGATGTCGTGGTCGCGGCCACCGGAGACGACAAGGTCAACTTGGTGGTGTCCTTGCTGGCCAAGACCGAGTTCGGGGTGCCTCGCACGGTGGCACGCGTGAACAACCCGAAGAACGAGTGGTTGTTCGACGAGGCGTGGGGCGTTGACGTCGCGGTCTCGACGCCGCGGCTGATGACGGCCCTGGTGGAAGAAGCCGTCGCCGTGGGCGACCTGGTGCGGATCTTCGAGTTCCATCAATCGCACGCGGCGATGGTGGAGATGACTCTGCCCGCGGACTCCCCGCTGGTCGGCCGCCGCGTTGGCGCGGTGCCCTTCCCGCAGGACACGGTGCTGGTCGCGATCATCCGCGATCAGGTGCCGATCGCCCCCAGCGCGGACGACAGCCTCGAAGCCCACGACGAACTGCTCTTCTTGACGGTGAGCGAGTCCGAGGACGAGTTGGAGTCCCTGCTCAGCCCCGGCGTCCGCGTCAAGCGCCCCCGCAACCGCTAGCCAGGCGGCACCGCAGCCCTCGGCGGCCCTAGCCCTGGGCGGTGCGTGTAGCGGTGGTCGGTTCCCGTCTAGGTCGGTGCTTTCCCGGGGGTCAGAGCCCCCCTGTGGGCCGGGAGCAGTTGCGCGCCCTGGCGAGCCACTGTGACCGGTCACCGGTCGCGAGCGCAGCGAGCCTGACCGGTGACAGTCGAGGCCGTCCGAGCGCAGCGAGGTCCATGCATTACCGGGGGTCAGGGGGGCGGAGCCCCCCCGTG